>NZ_JBDPMH010000019.1:0-124610 GCF_039871735.1 Plantactinospora sp. B24E8 | reverse complement strand
GCGACCGTACGCGACTTCGCAAGAGACTCCAGCAGTTCCCGCTGGCCGGGTTCGAGCACCAGTGGTGCGGCAGCACGTGTCACGTCTCGAGTCTACTCCAATGACTAGCTATTTACGAGACAGAACAGTAGGTCACCGCGACCGGCGGGCGGGCCACCCGCTGGCGACGTCATGATCACGTCGAGGTGGACGTCTTGACATAATTCGATCAAGGGACTGGTCTGTACCCAGAAACCTCGACTCCGTCAGGAGGTTCCGTGTCCCCCAGACGATGGTGGACGGCCACCGCCGCCACACTTGTCCTGACCACCACCGCGCTCGTCGCCCCCGGGGCGAGCGCCGCCGCCCCCACCGCCCCGACCACAGACGTGACGCTGGCTCCCGACGAGACCGCCCTGGTCCGCGTCCAGCTCCGCGACGAGGCGCAGTTCCGGCAACTGCTCGCCGAGGGTGCCGACATCGCCAACCGGCCCCGCCTCGACGACGGCCGCGTCCTCGCCGACCTGGTGCTGACCGGCCGGCAACTCGCCGCGCTGACCGCGCAGGGGGTGCTGGCCCGGCAGGTCGTCCAACGCGAGGGCGACGCCGCCCGCCGGTACGCCGAGAGTCTGCTGGCCGCACCGTCCCGCACCGGGTCACGCGTCCAGGGCGACGGGCGCGCCCCCGCCGTCACCGCCGCGGACACCCTGCAGTTCCTCCAGGCGTACTGGTGGACCTCGAACGGGCGCACCTTCGTGCAGACCCAGGTGGCGACCACCGCGACCGAGGATCCGGACGTCGAGATCACCGTGACCTGGCAGACCGCAGACGGCCAGACCGGTTCGTACCCGCTGGTCAGGTTCGCCGACGCGGGTGAGTACCAGTACCACTACGCCCTGCCGCAGCCGCTGCCGGCCCGCCCCGTCCGGGTCACCGCCAGCTCCAGCCTCGGCGGCGCCGCCCGGCCAACGAACCCGACGGCCTGGCCGAACGCGACCCCGCCGGCGCTGCCCGAGGGCTACCAGAAGGACTTCATCGACGCGTACCTGACCCCGACCGACATCCAGGCCCGGATCAGACGGCTGGCCCGCCAGTACGACGACCTGGTCGACGTCATCGACCTGCCGCACAGGACCCAGGGCTACCGGCGTACCGCCGCCGGCTATCTCGGCGACCCGGCCAGCGCCGCGATCGTGGTCGAGTCGGTCAGGTTCGGCGACCAGAAGATGAACGGCGTCCAGGTACGCACCGTCGACCCCGGCCGGCGCAACCGCCCACTGAACGCCACCTACCGGGACCGGGTGCTGACGGTCAGCCTGGCCACCGACGCGGCCGGGGCGACGATCAGCACCACCGACCAGGTGGCCGCGTTCGTCTCGGCCCGCTACCCGCAGCAGTTCTCCGCGTTCGTGGAGAACGGTTCGGCCGGACTGCCGATGCCGGTCGCCGGGCCGGTACGCCTCGACGACGGGCTGAAGGGCACCGAGGTGTCGAAGAAGCCGTGGACGGTGCAGGCGCTGCGGATCGGCGCCCACCGCGACGGTTCGCGGATCGGGGTGCTGGCGTACTCGCAGGAACACGCCCGGGAGTGGGCGACCCCGCTGGTCACCCTGGAGTTCGCCGAGCGGCTGCTGGCCAACGCCGGCACCGACCCGGCGACCCGGGAACTGCTCGACACCGTCGACGTGTTCGTCATCCCGATGGTCAACCCGGACGGCGCGAACTACTCGTTCCACGACGCCAACTTCCAGCGCAAGAACCTGGTGAACCACTGCACCGGGGCACAGCGTGACCCGGCCAACCGGGACGCGTTCGGCGTCGACGTCAACCGCAACTACACCGTCGGCTCGCTCTTCGACGGCTACACCGGGGCCAGCACCAACTGCCTCTCCGGCACCTACGCCGGCACCGGGGAACTCTCCGAGGCGGAGAGCCGCAACGTGATCGCGCTGGCGCAGCAGCACCCGAACATCCGGTTCGCGATGAACGTGCACTCGTACGGTGGGTACTTCATGTGGCCGCCGGGGGCGTACCGGGCCGACGGCAGGGTCACCCTGCCCCGGCCCTCGATCGACGAGTCGAAGATGTTCCTGGACAGCGCCCGACGGATCGTCGGGGCGATCGCGGCCGACCGCGGCACGGTGACCTGGCCGTCGCAGACCGGCCCGGTCGCCGACGTGCTCTACTCGGCGGCCGGTAACTCCGCCGACCAGCTCTACTACGAGCTGGGCATCTTCGCCTGGGACTTCGAGGTCGGCAACGACCGCTGGAACGAGACGACCGGGCAGTGGGAGGGCGTCGGATTCCAGCCCCCGTTCGACGAGGCGCACGCCGAGTCCCAGGAGTACGCCGGCGGTCTGGTCGAACTGCTCCGGGTGGCCCGGGACTACGCGCGGGACCAGGGTGAGGCGCTGGCCCTGACCCGCCGGTAGGCCGTACCCCGCCTCCGCGTCGGCAGAAGGGCCCTTCCACAGCCGGGGAAGGGCCCTTCTGCGCGCCCGGGGCGGGCGTGTGAGGATGGCTCGCGTGCGGGCGGTGGTGTTTGACGAGTTCGGCGGCGTTCCGGAGCTGCGGGAGGTGCCCGATCCGGCGCCCGAGCCGGACGGTGTGGTGGTCCGGGTCGCGGCGACCGGGCTGTGTCGCAGCGACTGGCACGGCTGGCAGGGGCACGACCCTGACATCCGTCCGCCGCACGTACCCGGTCACGAGTTCGCCGGCGAGGTGGCCGCGGTCGGTTCCGCCGTCACCGGGTGGCGGGTCGGCGACCGGGTCACCGCACCGTTCGTCTGCGCCTGCGGGAGTTGCCGCGCCTGCCTCGCCGGCGACCAGCAGGTCTGTGAGCGGCAGACCCAGCCCGGCTTCACCCACTGGGGTTCGTACGCCGAGTACGTCAGCGTCCGCAACGCCGACGTCAACCTGGTCCGGCTGCCGGACGAGGTGAGCTTCGCCGGCGCCGCCGCGCTCGGCTGCCGGTTCGCCACCGCGTTCCGGGCGGTCGTCGCCCAGGGGCGCCTCGCCGCCGGTGAGTGGGTTTCGGTGTACGGCTGCGGCGGCGTCGGGCTCTCCGCCGTGATGATCGCGGCGGCCTGCGGTGCCCGGGTGGTGGCGGTGGACGTCAGCCCGGAGGCGTTGGCCCTGGCCCGGCGGTTCGGTGCGGCGGTGTGTCTGGATCCCACCACCTCGACCGGTGCCGGCGGGGTCGCCGCGGCGGTCCGCGAGCAGACCGACGGCGGCACGCACCTGTCGCTCGACGCGCTCGGCAGCGAGCCGACCTGCGTCGCCTCGGTCGAGAGCCTACGGCGGCGCGGCCGACACATCCAGGTCGGGCTGTTGCCGGCGGCCGCCGGGCGGACCGCGCTGCCGATGGACCGGGTGATCGGATACGAGTTGGAGCTGCGGGGCAGCCACGGAATGGCCGCGCACGCCTATCCGGAGCTGCTGTCCCTGGTGACGGCCGGGGTGCTGCGCCCGGCGGACCTGGTCACCGAGACGATCGGGCTGGCCGCGGCGCCCACCGCGCTGGCCACCCTGGACCGCCCGCCGGTCGGCGGCATCCGCCTGATCCGCCCCGGCCTCGAGGGCTGACCCGACCCGGCGGCACCGCTGGACCAGGCCGGCGCCGAGAGCCGACCCGGCGCCACCGCTGGACCGGACCGACGCTGGGCTGCGGGTCGTGCTTTCATTGGTGCCATGGCGAACCCGGCGATCTTGACCGTCGACGACGATCCGGCGGTGTCGCGGGCGGTGGCCCGGGACATCCGGCGGCGCTACGGCGACCGCTACCGTGTGGTGCGGGCCTCCTCCGGGGACGAGGCGCTGGAGGCGTTGCGGGAGATCAAGCTCCGTGGTGACCAGGTCGCGCTGCTGCTGGCCGACTACCGGATGCCGCAGATGACCGGGATCCAGTTCCTGGAAGCGGCGATGGACCTCTTTCCGACCGCCCGCCGGGTCCTGCTCACCGCGTACGCCGACACCGAGGCGGCGATCGACGCGATCAACCTCGTCGACCTCGACCACTACCTGCTCAAGCCCTGGCACCCGCCGGAGGAAAAGCTCTATCCCGTGGTCGACGCGCTGCTGGAGGCGTGGCAGGCCGACCCACCCGCGACGGTGAACGAGGTACGGGTCGTCGGCCACCGCTGGTCCGCGCCGTCCTTCGCGGTCCGCGACTTCCTCGCCCGGAACCTGGTGCCCTACCGGTGGCTGCTCGCCGACGAACCGGAGGGCGGGCAACTGCTGGCCGCCGCCGGAGTGCCCGCCACCGAGGTGCCGCTGGTGGTGACCGTCGACGGCACGGCCCTGGTGAAGCCGACCGAGACCCAACTCGCGACACACGTCGGGCTGGCCACCACACCGGCGTCCGACTTCTACGACCTGGTGGTGGTCGGTGCCGGGCCGGCCGGCCTCGGCGCTGCCGTGTACGGAGCCTCGGAGGGCCTGCGCACGGTGCTGGTCGAGCGGCAGGCGACCGGCGGCCAGGCGGGACAGAGCAGCCGGATCGAGAACTACCTGGGCTTCCCGGACGGTGTCTCCGGCGCGCAGTTGGCCGACCGGGCCCGGCGGCAGGCGCTGAAGTTCGGCGCCGAACTGCTCACCGCCCGGGACGTGGTCGGCCTGGCGGCGGTCGGCGCCACCCGCCTGCTCCAGTTCAGTGACGGTACGTCCATCGCCGGTCACACGGTGGTGCTGGCCACCGGGGTCGCGTACCGGCAGTTGACCGCCCCCGGGCTGGCCGAACTGACCGGTCGGGGGGTCTTCTACGGCTCGGCCTCCACGGAGGCCCCGTACTGCGCCGGCGAGGACGTGTACATCGTCGGCGGGGCGAACTCGGCCGGCCAGGCGGCGGTGTACTTCGCCCGGCACGCCCGGCGGGTGCACCTGCTGGTCCGGGGGCCGGACCTGCAGCGGTCGATGTCGCACTACCTGATCGAGCAGATCGAGCGGATCGACAACATCGAGGTGCACCCGCACTCCGAGGTGGTGGGCGGCAGCGGCACGGAGCACCTCGAGGAACTGGTCATCTGCGACAACCGGGTCGGCCGGCAGCGTACCGTCAAGGCTTCCTGGCTGTTCGTGTTCATCGGCGCCGAGCCGCGCACCGACTGGCTCGCCGACGCGGTCGCCCGGGACGCCCGGGGCTACATCCTCACCGGCGCGGAACTGGCCAACGGCAGCCGGCGCCCGTCCGGCTGGTCGCTGTCCCGCGATCCGTACCCGCTGGAGTCGAGCCTGCCCGGCGTCTTCGCGGCCGGCGACGTACGGGCCGAGTCGATCAAACGGGTCGCCTCGGCGGTGGGCGAGGGCGCGATGGTCGTCTCGCTGGCCCACCAGTACCTGGCCGCGCAATAGTTGCCGGATCGACGACGAGGGGTCGGGGGTCGGGATGACGACGGAAAAGGACGAGCGGCTCGAGCTGGAGCAACTGCGGACGCTCTTCCTCTTCGAGTCGCTGGACGAGGAGAAACTCGGCTACGTGCACGAGCACGGCCGGGTGAAGCGACTGCCGGCCGGCGCCGACGTGTACCTCGAGGGCGAGCCGGCCCGCTGCTTCTACGTGCTGCTCGAGGGGACCGTGTCGCTGACCCGGCTGGTCCGGGGCGACCGGATCGAGATCATCCGCAGCAGCCAGCGCGGGGCGTACGCCGGGGCGACGCAGTCGTACCTGAACGAGCAACGGGTGGAGAACTACCTGAACAGCATGCGGGCGGTGACCGACGTCGCCCTCTTCGTGCTACCCGCCGAGGTGATCAGCACCGCCATGCGGCGCTGGTTCCCGATGGCGATGCACCTGATGGACGGCCTCTTCCTCGGCATGCGGACCACGGAGAACCTGGTCAACCAGCGGGAACGGCTGCTCGCCCTCGGCTCGCTCTCGGCGGGTCTGACCCACGAGCTGAACAACCCGGCGGCGGCCGCGGTCCGCGCCACCGCCGTACTCCGGGACCGGGTCTCCGGCATGCGACACAAACTCGCGCTGATCGCCGACGGTCGGCTCGACGGCGAACGGCTGCACCGGCTGGTCGAGTTCCAGGAGGCGGCGGTCAAGCAGGCCGCCAACGCGCCCACCCGGTCGCCGCTGGACACCAGCGACGCGGAGGATTCCCTGGCCGACTGGCTGGACGAGCACGACATCTCCGGCGGCTGGGACCTCGCCCCGATCCTCACCGCCGGTGGCATCGACGGGACGTGGCTGGAGCGGGTCGTCGACACCGTCAGCCGGGACGATCTGGAGCCGGCGATCCGCTGGCTCGCCTACACCGTCGAAACCGAACTGCTGATGGGCGAGATCGACGACGCGTTGCACCGGATCACCGGCCTGGTCGGGGCGGCGAAGCAGTACTCGCAGCTGGACCGGGCCCCGTACCAGACCGCGGACGTGCACGACCTGCTCGACGCCACGCTGGCGATGTTCAGCGCGAAGATCGGGCCCGGGGTACGGGTGGTCCGGGAGTACGACCGGAGTCTGCCGGCGATCCCGGTCTACGCGGGCGAACTCAACCAGGTCTGGACCAACCTGGTCGACAACGCCCTGTACGCGATCGGCGAGAGCGGCGTGCTGACCGTGCGTACCGGGCAGGCGGAGGAACGGGTCGTGGTGGAGATCGTCGACACCGGTCCCGGCATCCCCGACGACGTCCGGTCCCGGATCTTCGAACCGTTCTTCACCACCAAGCCGATCGGCGAGGGCACCGGGCTGGGGCTGGAGATCTCGTACCGGATCGTGGTCAACAAGCACCACGGCGACCTCGCGGTCGAGTCCGAGCCGGGCCGGACGGTCTTCCGGGTCTGTCTGCCGGTCTCCGGACGCTGACCCCCGGCTCCCGCACCGGCAGTCGGTGCCCGGCCGTCGTCAGCTGGTGGAACGGAGATCGCGGGGGTTGCCGTCGGCGCGCATCGCCGCGACGAGGTCCTCCCGGGCCCGGGCCACCCGGGACCGGATCGTGCCGACCGGACAGGCACAGACCTCCGCCGCCTCGGCATAGCTCAGTCCGACCACCTGGGTGGCGACGAACGCCTCCCGGCGGTCCGGGGCCAGGTCCTCCAGCAGCCGGGCCAGCTCGACCGCGCCGGCGAACCCGGCGGCCTCGCGGGCCAGTTCGGCGTCGGCGGCGAGTTGCCAGTCGGGCAGCGCGGCCACCCGGGGGCGCCGCACGACCGTCCGGACGTGGTCCGCGCAGGCCCGCCGGGCGATCGCCAACAACCAGGTCAGCGCCTTCGACCGGGCGGCGAACCGGGGCAGCGCCCGCATCGCCCGCAGGTAGGTCTCCTGGGTCAGGTCCTCCGCCTCGCCCGGGCCGACCAGGTGGGAGACGAACCGGTGTACGTCGTGCTGGGTGGCCCGGATGAAGGCCGCCGCCGCCGACCGGTCGCCGGCCCTGGCGGCGAGTGCCAAACCGGTGATCTCGTCGCCGTCGGCGCCGGGGGAAGACATGTCCCCACGCTACCGGTGGCCCCGGACCCGGAATACCCCCGCCCGGCATACGGAAGGTCGCCGTACCCCGGCGGGAACCGGCACCGCCCGGCAACCGACTATGTGGGTGTGGGGTGTGAACAGTATCGAGAAGCCCTGTCGGCACGACTCGACGGCGAGGAGGACGTCACCGAGCGGGCCGTGACGGATCGCCACCTGGCCAACTGCGCGGAGTGTCGGGCCTGGCTGGAGAGCGCGACGACGCTGAACCGGTACGCCCGGACCAGTCTCGTCCCGACACCGCCGCTGGAGATCGACGAGGCGCTGCTCGCGGCCGCCCCCGGACCCGGTCGGGCCCGGCTCGGCCGTGCGCTCCGGATCGGTCTCGGCGTGGTCGGGGTTGCCCAGTTCCTGCTCGGCACGGCCCAGATCGCCGGGATCGGCGACACCGCCCACCCGCACGGTCTGGAGGCTGTCCTCGGCGGCGGCCCGAACCACCTGTGGCACGAGTCGGCCGCCTGGAACGTCGCGCTCGGCGCCGGGTTCGCCTGGATCGCCCTGCGCCGGACGCGTCCGCTGGGTCTCGTGCCCACCCTCACCGCCTTCGTCGCCGTCCTCACCCTGCTCTCCACCAACGACGTGATCGCCGGACGGGTCGACGCCGGACGCATTCTCAGCCACACCCTGATCGTGGCCGGCTATCTGATCATTCTCGGACTCTCCCGGCCCGCCTTCGATACCGGAGAGCCGCCGCGCCGGTCCGGACCGGGTCGCGGGACGACGTGGCGGGTCACCTTCGAGGAGCAGGAGGAACGACCGGCACCGCCCCGGCTCCGCCTGCTCCGCAATCCGTCGGCGACGGCCCGGATCACCACCGCGTTCACGGTCCGGTCGGGCGACAATCGGGTGCCGGCCGCCGAGCGGCGGCAGGACCGACGGCACGACCGGGCGGCCTGAGCGCCGGGCGGTGGGACGCCGGCGGCTGTTGCCGGCAGTCCCCGGTACCGACCCGCTCCGGGCCGGCCGACCCGTCGTGGTCGGTCAGTGCGCCGGATTGGGGGTGTGCGGCAGTTTGCCCAGTTCCCGCCAGTCCGATTCGGCGACCTGGATCTGGTAGTGCCGGGCCGCCGCGAGGATGTTCGCGAACGCCTGGTCACGCTCGGCGTCAGTGACTCCCTGCGTCTGATCGAACCGCGCCAGCGCGTTCCGGACGTGCGCCGCGTCGGTGAGCGGCTCCTTGCGTTTACCGGGGAAGGCGAAGGCACTGTCGGGCAGTTCCCGGGACTGCTTGCTGCTGATCACGCCGTGCTGGTCGACGGGCTTCCAGGTTGTTTCCGGCACCACACACCTCCTGTTCCGGGGCTTCTCGAGCCGGGCCGGCGGGGCACGGGCCCTGCCGGGAGGCGGGCGGAGAACCTGCCCCGGGCCGGGTGCTACCCACTGGCACCATCCGGCTAACCACCGTCCCTGAGCACACCGGCGACCGAGGGGCTGACAAAGTTTGAAATCTGTCAGCTGTAAGCGCATACTGGAAAACCTGGGGCCGCCAGGGCCCCAGGTCAATCCTCGAAAGGCAGCGGGAGTGATCATGGAACAGCGGAATCTCGGCCGCTCCGGGCCGCGGGTCTCCGCCCTCGGCCTCGGCACGATGGGCATGTCCGACCTGTACGGGCCGGCCGACGACACCGAGAGCGTCAACACCATCCACGCCGCCCTGGACGCCGGGGTGACCCTGCTGGACACCGGCGACTTCTACGGTGCGGGACACAACGAGATGCTGATCGCCCGGGCGCTGCGCGGCCGGGACCGGAACGACGTGACGATCAGTGTGAAGTTCGGCTCCCTCCGGGACCCCGAGGGGGGCTGGGGCGGGCACGACGGCCGCCCGCAGGCGGTCCGGAACTACCTCGCATACTCGCTGCGCCGCCTCGACACCGACCACATCGACGTCTACCGGCCGAGCCGGCTCGACCCGTCGGTGCCGGTCGAGGAGACGATCGGGGCGATCGCCGAGCAGGTGAAGGCCGGTCGGGTGCGCCACATCGGGCTCTCCGAGGTGGGCGCCGAGACGATCCGCCGGGCCCACGCGGTGCACCCGATCAGCGACCTGCAGATCGAGTACTCGCTGCTCTCCCGCGGTGTCGAGACCGAGATCCTGGCCACCTGCCGGGAGTTGGGCATCGGGGTGACCGCGTACGGGGTGCTGTCCCGGGGGCTGCTCAGCGGGCACTGGACCCCGGACCGGCAGTTGACCAGCGGAGACTTCCGCGGCTCCAGCCCCCGGTTCAGCAGGGACAACCTCGCCGCCAACCTGCGGCTCGTCGAGGCGCTGCGTGGCGTGGCACGGTCGCGGGGCGCCACGGTCGCCCAGGTGGCGATCGCCTGGGTGCTCAGCCGGGGCGGGGACGTCGTACCGCTGGTCGGTGCCCGGCGCCGGGACCGGCTGACCGAGTCACTGGGCGCGCTCGAGCTGACCCTGGACCCGGACGACCTGGCCGCGATCGAGCGTGCCGTGCCGGCCGGGGCAGCCGCCGGGACCCGTTACGCAGGCCCCCTGATGCAGCACCTGGACAGCGAACGGTGAAATGGTGGTCATGGCCGACGCGACCCTGACCAGAGAACAGATCCTCGAAGCGGCGGAGGAGGTCCTCCGCCGCTTCGGCCCGGCCAAGGCGACCGTCGTCGACGTCGCCCGGGCGCTCGGGGTGAGCCACGGCAGCGTCTACCGGCACTTCGCGAGCAAGGTGGCGCTGCGCGAGGCGGTGACGGAGCGGTGGCTGGAACGGGCGCACGCGGACCTGCCGGCGGTGATCGCGTCCGACGAGCCCGCGCCGCAGCGGCTGCGGACCTGGGCCCACACCCTGCACCGGGCGAAACGTGGCCGGGCCCTGGACGACCCGGAACTGTTCGCGACCTACCTCGTCCTGGTCCGGGAGAACAGCGACGTGGTACGCGCCTCGCTCGACGAACTCGTCGACCAGCTCACCAGGATCGTCTCGGCCGGGATCGCCGCCGGCGACTTCGCCGCCGACGACGTACCGACGACGGCCCGGGCGGCCTTCCAGGCCATGGTCCTGTTCCACGATCCGGCGTACGCGGCGATGTGGGACGACCCGCAGACCAGCCGGCAACTCGACGCGGTGGTGGACCTGATCCTGGCCGGCCTGCGACCCCGCTGAGCCCGGCCGGCAACGCGTCCGGGGGCAGCGGTCCGACAAGGGAGGCGGACCGCCCGGAAGACACGATATTGACTTTCTTAGTTAACTTTCCTAATCTTTCTGCCACTCAGCACCGTCGATCCCACGCCCACGCCACATCCCTCGCGACCAGGTGACGCCGGTTCCACCCCCGATCACCCCGGCGGCACCGGGACGGATCAGCGCGTGCTGACGTGCCTCCCCCGCAGAAGGGACCGACCATGTCACCCACCGCAAGCCCGGACCGGCCGTACCCGTCACGCGGTCGCCGCCTCCGGTCCGTTCTCGCCGCCGGCGGACTGGCCCTGGCCACCACCGTCGCCGGCACCGCCGTCGCCCTCGCCCCCCAGTCCCCGGCAGCGGCCGTCGTGCTGCCGAACAACTTCAAGAACGTCGGATACCTGCCGTCCTGGGCCGGCGACGTCAACGCCATCCAGTACAACAAGCTGACCCACATCAACTACGCGTTCGTGCTGCCGAACTCGAACGGCACGCTGCGCGCGGTGGAGAACCCGGGCAAACTCTCCACCCTGGTGTCCCGCGCGCACAGCAGCAACGTCAAGGTGTCGATCGCGATCGGCGGCTGGAACGACGGCGACGACTCGGCGTTCGAGGCGCTGGCCGCCAACGCCTCGACCCGGACCACGTTCGTGAACAGCGTGGTCAACTTCGTCAACCAGTACGGCCTCGACGGGGTCGACATGGACTGGGAGTACCCGGACGCGGGTACGTCGGCCAACAACTTCACCGCGCTGATGCAGCAGCTCAGCAACGCCCTACGCCCGCAGGGCAAACTGCTGACCGCGGCGGTCGTCTCCGAGGGCGGCACGGTCAACGGCGTACAACCGGCGGTCTTCGGTTACGTCGACTGGCTGAACATCATGGCGTACGACGGCGGCAGCCCGCACGCCAACTACGACTGGTCGGTCAACAGCGTGAACCTCTGGAAGTCACGGGGCCTGCCGGCCAGCAAGGCGGTGTTCGGCCTGCCGTTCTACAGCCGCCCCGGCTACTACACCTACAGCCAGCTCGTCGGGATGGACCCGGCGAACGCCAACCGGGACTGCGTCACCGTCGGCGGCGCGCAGCAGTGCTACAACGGCATCCCGACGATCAAGCGAAAGACCCAGTGGGCGATGGCCAACGCCGGCGGTGTGATGATCTGGGAGTTGTCCCAGGACCGTAACGACTCCTACTCGCTGGTCAGCGCCATCTACGACACGGTGATGGGCGGCGGCACTCCCCCGCCGGGTGGCCGGACCGGCCAGATCACCGGCATCGGCGGCAAGTGCGTCGACGTGGCCGGCGCCGCCACCGCCAACGGCACGCCGATCCAGCTCTGGACCTGCAACGGCACCGCCGCCCAGCAGTGGACGGTCGGCACCGACGGCACGCTGCGGGCGCTCGGCAAGTGCGCCGACATCACCGCGGCCGCCACCACCAACGGCGCGAAGGTGCAGCTGTACGACTGCAACGGCACCGGTGCGCAGGTCTGGCAGGCGCAGAGCAACGGGACGCTGCGCAACCCGGCGTCGAACAAGTGCCTGGACGCCACCGACAACAGCTCGGCCGACGGCACCCGGCTGCAGATCTGGGACTGCTTCGCCGGCGCCAACCAGCGCTGGCAGCTGCCCGCCTGATCGCACTGTTTCCGGAGGGGCCTTCCGCGAAGCGGCGGAGGGCCCCTCCGCACCCCTCAGCCGAGGCGGAGGTCGAGGATCCGGATCGGTGACGGCGTGGTACCGGTCGAGGCGCGCTGGTACATGATCGAGAGAATGCCGCCGCTCTCCACCCGGGTCCGGTCGACCAGCACCTCGCCGAAGGCGCCCAGCCCGGCCGCGTCGAACCGCAGCATCCAGTCCCTGTAGCCGCTGGCCCGGCTGGCCCCGAGGATCCGCCCGTACGGCAGCACGACGTAGGCGTTGTCGGCCGAGTCCAGCACCAGGCCGGCGCGGAGAGCAGGCCGGCCTCGGACCTCACGTAGTGGATGTCGCTGTCGTGGGTGTCCATCGCGACGTGCAGCCGGCCGTCGTTGGGGGAAACGCCCAGGGAGGTGGAGTTGTGCGAGTCGTTCGTGCTCAGTTGGTGCGGTAGCCGCAGCGTCTGCCAGGCGCCGCCGGGCAACTGCCGACGGGTCAGCCGCGTGCCGGGACGAGGTGTACCAGGCCGCGTACTGGTATCCGGCATGGCTGATGATGCCGTCGGCGTACGAGGCGTTGTTGACCAGCCCGTCGTAGGAGACGAAGTAGAGCGCGGCCGGGCCGGGCCGGCGGCCCGGCCGCAGCGGATCGTCAGGGCGGACACGTTCTCTCCCCTGCGCCGGGCGCCACCGGGCGAGGCCAGCTGAACGAGACCACGATACATCCACGATTTTCGATTAAAAAGCCGCGGGTACCGGCCCCGTCGTGTGGCGACTGTGTTCACCACACGTTCCGACGGGTGTCATGTCGGACCGTTGGGATGAGGGCGACCATCCGCACCACCGACCTCGGAAGGCCCCCATGTCGTCGTCCCCGCTGATGCTGCCCCGCCGTCGCTTCCTCGCCCTCGGCGGCGTCGCCGCGGGCGCGGCCGTACTCGCCGCCGACCCCGCCTCGGCGACGTCCGCCGCCGGCAGGGACCGGACCACCCTGCCGGGCTACGCGTTCACCCTCGGCGTCGCGTCCGGCGACCCGACCCCCGACGGGGTGGTGCTCTGGACCCGGCTGGCCCCGGACCCGCTGGCCCCGGACGGACTCGGCGGCATGCCCGACCGCCCGGTCACCGTCCGCTGGGAGGTGGCCGAGGACGAACGGTTCCGCCGGGTGGTACGCCACGGCGTCGAACGGGCCGGCGCCCGGTGGGCGCACTCGGTGCACGCCGAGGTGCACGGCCTACGGCCGGACCACGTCTACTTCTACCGGTTCCGGGTCGCCGACCAGGTCAGCCCGGTGGGCCGGACCCGTACCGCACCCCGGGCCGGAGCGGCGCTGACGTCCCTGAGTTTCGCCTTCGCGAGCTGCCAGGCGTACACCGACGGGTACTTCACCGCGTACGAGCACCTGGCCCGGGAGGACCTGGACCTGGTCGTACACCTCGGCGACTACATCTACGAGGGCGGGGGCGCCGGCTCGATCGGCCGCGCCCACCTGCCGGCCACCGAGACGTTCTCGCTCACCGACTACCGGATCCGGTACGCCCAGTACAAACTCGACCCGGCACTGCAGGCGGCACACGCCGCCGCCCCCTGGGTCGTCGCACCGGACGACCACGACGTGGAGAACAACTGGGCCGGTGACCACTCGCAGCCGGACAGCGAGCCGGACCAGGACCCGGCGGTGTTCCGGCTCCGCCGGGCCGCCGCCTACCAGGCGTACTACGAGAACCTGCCGCTGCGCGCGTCGTCCATGCCACAGGGCCCGGAGATGCAGGTCTACCGGCGGTTGGCCTTCGGCGACCTGCTGCAGCTCGACGTGCTCGACACCCGCCGGTTCCGCGACCAGCAGCTCAGCGACCCGTCACAGCGCTGGGAGCCGACGCGCCAGATGCTCGGCGCCAAGCAGGAGGCGTGGCTGCTGGCCGGACTCGGCGCGTCGCACGCCCGGTGGAACGTGCTCGCCAACCAGGTCTTCGCGATGGAGGCCGACCACACCGCCGGCCCGGCCGAGTCGTTCGGCATGGACACCTGGGACGGGTACGCCGCCGCACGTCAGCGGCTCTTCGACGGCGTGGCGGAGCGGCGCCTCGACAACTTCCTCATCGTCACCGGCGACGCGCACCGCAGCGTGGCCGCCGACCTGAAACTCGACTTCGCCGACCCGGACTCGCGGACCGTCGGCACCGAGTTCCTCGGCACCTCGATCAGCTCCGGCGGCAACGGCACCGACCTGGACACCCTCGGCACCACCTGGCTGGCCGAGAACCCGCACATGCGGTTCCACAACTCCCAGCGCGGCTACCAGGTCTGCCACCTCGGGCGTGACGAGATGCGCACCGACTACCGGGTGGTGCCGTTCGTCGACGCACCGGGCGCTCCGGTCACCACCCGGGCCAGCGTCCACGTACAGAGTGGCCGGCCCGGGGTGGCGCACGTGTCGGCGTGACGTCCGCGCCGGGGGAACGGGTCGGCCCGCCGACCGCGTCGGCGGTCAGCCACGCACCGCCGACGTCTCCTCCCGGACGACAAACCGGATCGACCGCGCCTCGGTCATACACGCCCGCATCGGCGCGACCAGCTCACGATGCTCCGGGCTGCGTTCCCACGCCTCGAAGTGGTTGAGCGACACCCACTCGCTGGTGATCAACCACTGTTCCGGGTCGGTGGTCGACTCGCAGACCTGGTCCACCAGATGCCCCGGCACCCCCTCGGCGACCTGGTAGCGGATCTGCTCGTACGCCTTCAGGAAGTCCTCGGTGCGGTCACGCGGGACCCGCATCAGGAACAGCACCCTGGCCTTGGCCATCGTCGATCCTCCTTGCCGTGTCAGGCCGGGACCCGGCGCAACAGCACCGCGCTGTTGAAGCCGTCGAAACCGCGGGCGCCGACCAGTGCGGTGGCGACCCGCCTCGGGTTGACGTCCCGGACGAAGTCGAGGTCACAGCCGACCGCCGGCCGGTCCAGGCCGGCGGTCGGCGGCAGCACGCCGTGTCGCATGGCGAGCAGCGCGGTCGCCACGTCCAACGCCGCACCGCCCTGGTGCGCCCGGCCGGTCAACGCCTTCTGGCTGCTGATCGGCGGCGGACGGGTGCCGAAGACGGTACGCAGCGCGTCCGCCTCGCTCCGGTCGTAGCGGGGCACCCCGAGTGCGTCCGGCACCACCACGTCCACCGCCGCCGGATCGACCGAGGCCCGGTCCAACGCCAGCCGCATCGCCCGGGCGTACTGGGCACTGTCCACCCCGTCCGGGGAGCCGGTGTGCCGGGCGTCGTGGCTGGCCCCCCAGCCGGCCACCTCGGCGTAGACGGTGTCGACACCCCGGGCCCGGGCATGTGCCAACTCCTCCACCACGAAGACGGCGCCGCCCTCGGCGGGTACGTACCCGCTCGCCGCCACGTCGAACGGCCGGTACGCCCGCTCCGGATCGGGACAGGTGCTCAGCAGTCCACTCCGGAGCTGGCAGGTCAGCGCGTACGGGCTCAGCGGGCACTCGGTGCCGCCGGCCAGCACCACCGGGGTGCCCCGCCGGACCAGCCGTACGGCGTGCGCCAGGCTGTCCAGACCACCGGCGGTCTCGGCGGCGAGCACCCCGCACGGGCCCTTGAACTGGTGCCGGATCGACAGTTGCCCGACGCTGGCCGCGTAGAACCAGGCGATCGACTGGTACGCCCCGACGGTGCGCCCCGGTCCCCGCCAGAGCCGCTGCAGCTCCCGCTGGCCGAACAGGTTGCCACCGGAGGCGCTGGCCAGGGTGACCGCGTAACCGTACGGGTCGTCGGCGAGTTCGGGCAGGCCGGCGTCGGCGAGCGCGAGCCGGGTGGCGGCGAAACCGAGATGGGTCCACCGGTCGGTCTGCACCATCCGCCGGTTGTCGACGTGCTGCAGGGCGTCGAAGTCGGCGACCTCGCCGGCCAGGGTCACCGGGTAGCTGCTCGGGTCGAAGAGGCTGATCCGGCCGATCCGGTTCTGCCCGGCGAGCAGACACTTCCAGTGCGCGTCCGCGCCGATGCCGCTCGGTGCCACCACCCCGATCCCGGTGATCACCGCCCGACGTTCGGATCCGTCGCCGACCGGCCCGTACGGTGCTCCGGCATCCGCCGGCCCGGTCACCGTCGGCCCCCGTCGTGGCGGGTGAAGACCATGGCCGACTGGAAGCCGCCGAAGCCGCTGCCGACCGAGAGTGCCACGTCGACCTGGGCCTCCCGGGCCACGTTCGGGACGTAGTCCAGGTCGCACTCCTCGTCGCGGTTGGCCCAGTTCGCGGTCGGCGGCACGACCCCGTGCTCGATCGCGAGCGCGCAGGCGGCCATCTCGATCGCGCCGATCGCGCCGAGCGAGTGCCCGATCATCGACTTGATCGAGCTGATCGGCACGTCGTACGCGGCGCCGCCCAGTGCCCGCTTGAACGCCGCCGTCTCGTGCCGGTCGTTCTGCCGGGTTCCCGAGCCGTGGGCGCTGATGTACGACACCTCCCCCGGGTCCCGCCGGGCCTGCGCCATCGCGTCCCCGATCGCCAGCCCCATCTCCACCCCGTCCGGTCGCAGTCCGGTCATGTGGTAGCCGTTGCTCCGGTTGGCGTAGCCGGCGACCTCGCAGTAGATCCGCGCCCCACGCCGCCGGGCCTGCTCCGCCTCCTCCAGGACGAGCACCGCGGCCCCCTCGGCCAGCACGAATCCCTGCCGGTTTCGGTCGAACGGTCGGGAGGCGTGCGCCGGGTCGTCGTTGCACGGCGTGGTCGCCTTGATCGCGTCGAAGGAGGCGACGGTGACCGGCGAGATCGGACTGTCCGACGCGCCGGCGAGCACCACGTCCGCCTCGCCATCCTCGATCAACTGGTGGGCGTAGCCGATCGCGTCGATGCCGGAGGTGCAGCCCGTGGAGACGACCTGGGCCGGACCGTGCAGCCCGTGCCGGCAGGCGACGTCGGCGGCCAGGCTGCTCGGCATCAGCGCCTGGTACAGGAACGGGCCGGCCCGCTCCGGGTCGACCAACCACCGCGCGCCGCCGTCGCTGACCCGGACGTACTCCTGCTCCAGCAGCATGGTGCCGCCGACCGCCGAGCCGAGTACCACCCCGGTCCGGTCCCGCAGCGCGTCGGTGAAGTCCAGTCCGCTGTCGGCGAGTGCCTCGATCGAGGCGGCCAGCGCGAACTGGACGTACCGGTCGGCGCGCCGTTGCTCGGGCACGGTGAGCCCGGCGCGGACCGGGTCGAAGTCGCACTCGGCGGCGATCTGGGACCGGAACGGCGACGGGTCGAAGAAGGTGATCCGCCGGGTCGCCGTCCGGCCGGCGGTGATGGTGGCCCAGAACTCGTCGCGGGTGACCCCGCCGGGGGCCACCACCCCGATCCCGGTCACCACCGTACGCCGCCGGTTCATGGCGCGGCTCCCGCCGGCGCGTTGGTCGGGCCGGGCCCGAGCACCGGGGCGGCGCCCGGCTCGGTGTCGACGTGGCCGAGTTCCGGGCGCGGGGCGAGCGGGCCGAGGTGGAACACCACCTCCGCCGGTTCGCTGGCGACGTTGCGCAACCGGTGCCGGACGTTCACCGGGACGTAGAGGGCCTCGCCGGCGGCCACCGGCACCGGTTCGTCGTCGAGGTCGACCACCAGCGCGCCCCGGGCCACGTACAGGAACTCCTCGCTGTACGGGTGGTAGTGCTCGGCGATCCGTTCGCCCGGGTCGAGGTGCGCCACCCCCATGAAACCGGAGCTGCTGCCCACGGTGCGCGGGCCGAGCAGGACCCGGAGTTCGGCGCCGCGCCGCCGGTCCGGCGGTACGTCGCCGGTCGCGACCAGGCGGCGTCCCGGCTCACTCATCGCCGGATCCGTCGGCCGGGGTGGCGGCGAGTTCGACCGCGATCCGCTCGATCTTGTCGCGGATGATGTCGAGCTGGATCCGGCTGTTCGCGTTGATCCGGTCGGTCATCTGGGCGGTGTTGACCGGAGCGGTCGGTCGCATCTCGAAGTCCTGGGTCCAGGTCATCCGGGTGCCGCCCGGCACCTCGTGGTAGCGCCAGTGGATCCGCATGTACTCGAAGGGCCCGGTCTCCACCCGGTGGGCGTTCACCTCGCGCCGGACCGGGTCGGCGGTACGTTCGCTGACCCAGCTCCACACCACGCCGTTGTCGTCCGGGTACATGGTGAGCCGGAACCGAACGGTGTCGCCGTGCTGCTCGAGGATCTGCACCGACTGGTACTCGGTGAACAGCCCGGTCCAGCCGGCGACATCGTTGGTCAGGTCCCAGACCAGATCCAGCGGCGCGGCGATCAGCACGCTGTTCTCGGTGTGGCCGGGCCGACCGGTGGCGCCGGACCGTGGGGCCGGCGCCGCCGTACCCGCCGGGCCGGAGCCGCCGAGCGCACCGGCGTCCGACGAGCCGGCGCGCGGGCGTTCGGCGGCGTCGAGTTGCCCGGCGACCAGCTCGGCGATCTCGGTGATGCTGAGTCGGGTGGCCTGTTCCGGGATGTCCGCACGGTAGCGGTCCGCGACCACGGCCTGGAGTTCGAGCAGGGCCAGCGAGTCCATGCCGAGTTCCTCCAGGGAGGCGGTCGGCGCGGAGGCCGCCGCCTCGGCGTCCAGCCCGCAGTGCCGGACCAGGATGTCGGTGATCTCCACGGCGGTGACCGTGGAGCCGCCGTCGTGCGTGGTGCTGGGTTCCGGCCCGGTGGCTACCGGATCCTCGTGCCTGACGGTCATCTGGTTCTCCTCATGGGAATCGCGGAACTCGACGGTGACGGTTCCCCGCCGGGTGGATCGGCTGTGCCCAGCAGGCGGTCGACCAGGCCGGTCGTGTACCGCCCCTTGCGGAATCCCGGGTCCTCGAGGACCCGCCGGGCGAACGGGATGGTGGTGTGCACGCCGGGACCGGCCACCTCGAACTCGCGCAGTGCCCGTTCCATCCGGCCCAGCGCCAGGTCCCGGTCGGGTGCCCAGACGACGACCTTGGCCAGCAGCGAGTCGTAGTACGGGCCGACCAGGTATCCGGGATGGCCGTGGGTGTCGACCCGGGTGAACGGCCCGGTCGGCGGCACGAACCGGGTCAGCCGGCCCGGGGTCGGTACGAAGCCCCGCGCCGGGTCCTCGACGTTGATCCGGCACTCGATCGCGACTCCGGAGGCGCGGACGTCCTCCTGCCGCAGCCGCAGCGGCACCCCGCCGGCGATGTGCAGCTGCTCGTGCACCAGGTCGACACCCGTGATCATCTCGGTGACCGGGTGCTCGACCTGGATCCGACAGTTGATCTCGATGAAGTGGAAGCGTTCCGCCTCGTCGACCAGGAACTCGAAGGTCCCCGCACCGGTGTAACCGACCCGCAGCGCGCCGCGCAGCGCGGTCGTGGCCAACGCGTCGAGGGTCGCGCTGGAGAGCGCGGGCGCCGGCCCCTCCTCGACCAGTTTCTGGTGCCGCCGCTGCACCGAGCAGTCCCGGGTGCCGAGGTGCACCCCGTTGCCGTACCCGTCGCAGAGGACCTGCACCTCGACGTGTCGGGCCTGGGTGAGGTAGCGCTCGACGTAGACGCGGTCGTCGCCGAACGCGGCCTGCGCCGCGATCCGGGTCCGCTCGTACGCCGGCACGAACTCCGCGGCGGACCAGACCACGGTCATCCCCCGGCCACCGCCGCCGGCCGCCCCCTTGATGATCACCGGGTAGCCGATCTCGTCGGCGACCGCCCTGGCCTGGGCGGCCGTACCGACGGTCGCCAGGCTGCCGGGGGACAGTGGCAGGCCGGCCTCGGCCATCAGCGCCTTCGCCCGCGACTTGTCGCCGAGGGCCGACATCACCTCGGGCCGGGGGCCGACGAAGACCAGGCCGTTGTCGGCGCAGATCTCGGCGAAGTCCGGATCCTCGGAGAGGAAACCGTAGCCGGGGTGCACCGCCTCCGCACCGGTCTGCCGGGCCGCCTCGACGATCGCCGCCGCGTTCAGGTAACTGTGCCGGCTGTCCGGCGGTCCGATGCAGACCGCCTCGTCGGCCAGCCGTACCACCGCCGAGTCCCGGTCCGCGGCCGAGTACACGGCGACGCTGCGGATGCCCAGTTCCCGGCAGGCCCGCGCGACCCGGACCGCGATCTCGCCCCGGTTGGCGATCAGGACCTTCTCGAACACCGTCGCACCGTCCTCGACTCACGCCGGTACCAGGGCGAGCAGCGGCTGTCCGAACTCCACCGGATCGCCGTCGCCGACGAGCACCTCGACGACCCTTCCGGCCTGTTCGGCCACCACCTCGTTCATCAGCTTCATCGCCTCGACGATGCAGACCACCTGTCCGGCCTCGACCCTGTCGCCGACCTCGACGAACGGCGGTCCGCCGGGCTCCGGCGACCGGTAGAAGGTGCCGACCAACGGCGCCGGCAGGATCCGGCGTACGTCGGTGACGTCCTCCTCCCGGACCGTTCCGTTCGACGGCGGCACGGCGGGCACCGGCGCGACGTCGAACGGCGACGTTCCGACCCCATCCCCCGGCGTCACCGGTTCGGCCTGCCATTCGATCTCCAGCACCGCGTCACCCCGGCGCAGGTGGATCCGGCGCAGTGGACCGGACGTCTCGGCGAGCAGCCGGGACGCCTGTCGACGCAGTTCGGCGAGTTCCGTCCGGTCGCCCTCGGCGCCGGCGTCGACGCCGTTGACGGCGTCGGGCGACACGGTGACCATCAGGACCTCGTTCCGGTCGGCAGCACAACCACCTCGGTCCGGGACGTCCCGGACCACAGCCCCGCGGGTACGACGGCCGGAGCGGCACCCGGTACGGCAGCCGGTACGACGCCCGAGGCGGCAGCCGGTATGACGCTCGAGGCGGCAGCCGGTATGACGCTCGAGGCGGCTCCGTACCGGCGGAACCGGCGGCGCCGACGCCGGACCAGTTCGTCGGCGGGCACCTCGGACAGGGGGGCCAGGGTCTCCAGCAGGGCCTGGCGGAGCAGCGCGGCGGCACCGGCCGGATCCCGGTGCGCGCCCTCGGCCGGCTCCGCGACGATCCCGTCGGCGACGCCGAGCCGGAGCAGGTCGGGTGCGGTGAGCCGGAGGGCGTTGGCGGCCCGGGGTACCGCCGCCCGGTCGTTCCAGAGGATCGCCGCACAGCCCTCGGGGCTGATCACCGAGTAGACCGCGTTGCGCAGCATCAGTACCCGGTCGGCGACAGCCAGGGCGAGGGCCCCGCCGCTGCCGCCCTCGCCGATGATCACCGCGACGACCGGGGTCCGCAGGCCGGTCATGGTCAGGATGCTCTGGGCGATCGCCGCCGCCTGGCCCTGCCGTTCGGCCTCGACCCCCGGGTACGCCCCGGGCGTGTCGATCAGGGTGACCACCGGCAGCCGCAGGCCGGCCGCGAGCCGCATCACCCGCATCGCCTTGCGGTAGCCGGCCGGACTCGCCATGCCGAAATTACGTTCCCGCAACTCCCGGGGATGGTGGCCCTTCTGGTGTCCGACCACGGCGACGTACCGGTCGCCGAGCCGGGCCAGGCCGGCGACGATCGCCGGGCAGTCGACGCCGAGCCGGTCGCCGTGCAGTTCGACGAAGCCGTCGAACGCGGTGGCCAGATAGTCCAGGGTGGTCGGCCGGTCGGTATGCCGGGCGGAACGGACGATCCGCCAGGCCTCCGGCTCCGTCGCCGGACCAACCGGGCCGGAGCCGCCTGCGGTCAGCGTCGATCCGACCGCCGGCGGTCCGGCCGGGCCCGCGGGGACGGCGGGGACGGCGGGGACGGCGTTCCCGGCCCGTCCGGTACCGGTGGCGGCGAGCAGCCACCGCAGCCGCGCCGGCAGGTTCCGGCGCTGCACCACCATGTCGACCTGACCGTGCCGCAGCAGGAAGTCGCTGCGCTGGAAGCCGTCCGGCAACGTCTGGTGGATGGTCTGCCGGATGACCCGGGGACCGGCGAATCCGAGTCGGGAACCGCTCTCGGCCACCACGACGTCGGTGCAGGTGGCGAAGGAGGCGGCCACTCCCCCGTACGTCGGGTCGGTGATCAGGCTGATGGTCGGCAGGCCCGCCTCGCGCAGGGCCGCGATCGCCTGACTGATCGTGGCCATCTGCATCAGCGCGAGCACCCCCTCCTGCATCCGCGCGCCGCCGGAGGCGGTGACGAGCAGGAGTGGCAGACGCTCGGCCAGCGCCCGCTCCGCGGCCCGGGTGATCAGTTCCCCGGTCACCGAGCCGAGACTGCCGCCGAGGAACCGGAAGTCCATCACCGCCAGGACGAGCCGGTGACCGCCGAGCGTGGCGGTACCGCAGAGCACCGCCTCGGCCAGCCCGGTCGCGGCCCGCGCGGCGGCCAGCCGCTGCGGGTACGGCACGGAGTCGACAAATCCGATCGGGTCGACCTGGACCGCCGGATCGGGCAGCGGGTCGAAGCTGCCCGGGTCGACCAGCTGACGGATCCGCTCCGGCGCGTCGAGCCGCCGGTGGTCCCCACACTCCGGACAGACGTCGAGGTTGCGCCGCAGCCGCTTGCGGTAGAGCAGGGCCGGGCAGGCCTGGCACCTGATCCACGACGGCCGGTCGGGGTCGGTGAACGCCTCCGGGGTCATCGCCCACCTCCGGTCGAGCCGGCGGTCCCGGCCGGGGCGTCCCAGCGGTAGAAGCAGCGGGCCATCGCGTCCGCCGGACCGCGCCAGGTCGCCAGGTACGGCGTGACGTGCGGAGACAGCCGCTCGCTCACCCGGACGAACTCCGGGTGCCGGCGTACGCTCTCCACCGCGGCGGCGCCCGGATGCTCGGTCTCGATCAGGTGGACGTACAGGTCGTGCAACCGGAAGAGCGAGCGGTGCCGTACGCCGACGAGGCGCGGCAACTCGGTCCGGTCCGACTCGGCGAAGATCCGCGCCACCTGTTGTTCCGCGGCCGGAACGACCTTCGCGACGATCAGTGAGCGATCCATGGGGCAGCCTCCCTGGGCCCAAGTCCCGCACTCCGGGATCACTGGCAAGCGGATCCGGGCCGCACGGCGAGGACTGCCCTGGTGGCGGTCCCCCGACTGCGGCCTCGTCCGGACGACTGGGAACCACCCTGCTGGTGGCCTGTCACCGCGTCGTCACCCGAGCAGGTCCCCGGATGAATTCCACTGGTGACGCTCTGGTGACGGAAGACCGGCACAATACGCCCGCTCGGGCGCTCCGAGCTCTGCCGAACGGACCGGTCGACGCGGGCTTATTAGCAGCTCAGCCGGGATGTCATCGGATCACCCGAGCGGGTCGGATTGCTGACCAGCCAGTTGACCGAGCGTAACGACGATTGATAGCGTTCGTCACGCTCTGAAATATCCGGCTGGCCGAATCCGACGCCGGCCGGCCGGGCGGCGTCCGGAGCGCCGCCGGCGGGGCAGGACGGCGGAACGCGGCGCCGTCCAGCGGAGCGGGCTCCGGGACGCTGACTTCCGGGTGCAGGAGGGTGGGCCGTGACCTCTCGGCAGAGCACGCGGCACGGCGATGCGCACGGGCCACCGGCCCGTCAGTCCGACCCGTCGTCGCCCCGCTCGATCCAGCTGCTGCTGCTCGACGGATTCGGCCTGCTGCACGACGGGGTGCCGGTCGCCGTACCCCGGGGTCTGCAGCGGATCGTCGCGCTGATCGGGTTGCGGCCGGGCGCGACCCGGGCGCACCTGGCCGGGCTGCTCTGGCCCGACACCTCCGACGACCGGGCGATGTCCTCGCTGCGGACCGCACTGTGGCGACTGCGCCAGGACGGCAACTGCCCGCTGCTGGTCACCGGCGACACGGTCCGGCTCGACCCGGTCGTCGCGCTCGACGTCGACGAACTCGTCCGGACCGCCGACGAGGTCCGGGACGGCGGCGACCCGCGCCGGGCCGCGAAAACCATCACCAGCGGCCGACACGACCTGCTGCCCGGCTGGTACGACGACTGGGTCCTGCTGGAACGCGAACGGCTGCGCCAGTTGCGGTTGCACATGCTGGAGGAGATCGCCCGTGGTCATCTCCGGGCGGGACAGCACGGCGAGGCGTTGCAGGCGGCGCTGGAGGCGGTCCGGGCCGAACCGTTGCGCGAGACGCCACACCGGTTGATCGTGGAGACGCATCTGGCCGAGGGAAACGCCTACGAGGCGTTGCAGGCCTTCTACGTCTACCGGGACCTGCTGCTGCGCGAACTGCAACTGGAGCCGTCCCCGGCGATGTCCGAGCTGCTCAGTGATCTGCTCGCGCCGATCCCCCGGCCGACCATCACCCGTTCGCCCCGGCCCCGCCCGTATCCGGCCCGGCCCGGCCCGTACGACGCGGCCCAGCCGGCCCCGCCCACCCCGGGTCGGGCGGTGTCCCCCGGTACGGCCCGGCCCGCGACAGCCACCGACCGGTCGCCGCTGTCGGCGATCCCCGGCCGACGCTGACCCGCACCAGCGGCCGACGCCGACCTGCCCACGATGGGCTCATCGTGTCCGGTCCGGCGTCACCCACGCGTCAACCGACGGCAACGGGCCGCGGCCGACGGATGATGGCCGGGTGACGTGGTCGGGGCGATGGTGACCGGGCCGACCGCCCTTCCCACCACTGAGGAGCCGACATGAACCGTGTGCTGATCGTGGGCCGGATCGTCCCGGGCACCGAGGAGGAGATCGCGAAGATCTTCGCCGAGACGGACGAGACCGACCTGCACACCGTCACCGGGGTGCGGCACCGCTCGCTCTACTGTCTCGACGATCTCTGTCTGCATCTGATGGAGACCGAGGACGACGCGCCGGCCCGGCTGGCCCAGGCGAACCGGCACCCGCTCTTCGTCACCGTCCAGGAGCGGCTCGGCGCCTTCGTCTCGCCGTACTCGCCGACCTGGCGGTCGCCCCGCGACGCGATGGCCCGGTGCTTCTACCAGTGGAACGGTCCCGGGTCGGCGACCGGCGACGTCCGCTGATCCCGGCGACGGGAGAGTTCCGATGACCGACGAACCGTTGCACGTGCTCATCATCGGCGCCGGCACCGGCGGCATGTGCCTGGCGCACGGACTGCGCCGCGCGGGGATCAGCGTGGCGGTGTACGAGCGGTACCGCACCCGCAGCGACGGCCTGCACGGCTACCGGGTGGGGATCAACCCGACGGGCTGCCGGGCGCTGCGGGAGTGCCTGCCGCCGGAGCTGTTCCAGACGTTTCTGGCCACCACCGCCCGGCCGCCCCGGTACTTCAACGTGCTCACCGAGCAGCTGCACCGGACGGCCTCGTTCCCGCTGCGGCCGGACGCCGACCCGACCAGCATCGACCAGTCGGTCTCCCGGATGACGCTGCGCCAGGTGCTGCTCACCGACCTGGAGGACGTCGTCCACTTCGGCCGGACCTTCACCCACTTCCAGCAGCGCGACGGCCGGGTCACCGCGTACTTCGCCGACGGCACGTCGGCCACCGGGGACCTGCTGGTCGCGGCGGACGGCACGCACTCGGCGGTCCGCCGGCAGTACCTGCCGCACGCGGTGGTCAAGGACGCCGGCAGCATCAACATCGCCAGCAAGATCCCGCTCACCGAGTACACCCGGAGTCTGCTCTCCGACGAGGTGCGGCAGGGCATCTCCCTGATCTTCGGGGCCGGCGGTGTGATGGGCGTGCTGCACGTGATGGAGTTCAAGTGGGATCGGCGCGGTGAGATCAAGCCGGGGATCGGGGTCACCGACGCCAGCATGATCTCCAGCTGGCCGGGCCTGCTCTACGACAACACCCGGGACCACATCAACCTGATCATCTGGACCACGGCGAGCCGGTTTCCGGCGAACGTCATGGAGCTGCGCGGCGAGCCGTTGGCGCAGATCGCCCTGGAGCTGACCCGCAACTGGCACCCGAACCTGCGGGAGCTGCTCCGGCACAGCGATCCGGGCAGTGTCGTACCGGTCAAGGTGGCCACCTCGGTGCCGGTCGAACCGTGGCCGAGCAGTCACGTCACGCTGCTCGGCGACGCGATCCACACCATGACGCCGGGTCGGGGGGTGGGCGCGAACACCGCGCTGCGGGACGCCGCGCTGCTGCGCCGGGAACTGGTCGCCTGCGCCGCCGGTGCCAAGTCGCTGCTGTCCGCGGTCGCCGACTACGAGGCGGAGATGATCCGGTACGGCTTCGCCCGGGTCGCCGACTCGCTGCGGACCAACGGCACCAACGGCGACGACCGGATCTACAAACCGGTCATCGGTCGGCTCGCCATGCTCGCCGCGCGGGGCTACTTCAGTGTGACCAGTCGGGTGCCGCCGCTGCGCCGCAAGTTCGTCGACCAGCTCTACGAGTACCGGGGCGCGGACGGCTGACCCGGACCGCGGTCGGGGCGGCGCCGTCCACCGGGGCCGCGCGGGCCTCCCCCGCCCACCGGGGCGAGAGCCGGAGCCCGGCCAGCCTGGTCAGGCCACCGGGGTGAGCCGGAGTCCGGTGACCCGCTCCGAGACGTCCCAGAGCCGTCGGGCGAGCGCCGGGTCGTCGGCGGGCGGGACCAGCGGGACCGGCCCGGGCCGCATCCGCCCCGTCCGCCGCTGTGGACCGACGTAACTGCCGCCGGGCAGGTCCGGGACGGTGGCCGCGTAGAGCAGCGGCAGCGCCCCCTGCTCGGCGTCCCGGCCCAGCACCGCGCCGATGACGGCGACCACCAGACGCTCGACGGGCGTCCGGGCATTGTCCTGCATCGGGGTACGCGCCATGCCGGGGTGGGCGAGCAGGCTGCGGACCGGCGAGCCGCTGGCGCGCAGCCGCCGGTCGAGTTCCACCCCGAACAGCGCGTTGGCCAGCTTGGAACCGACGTAGGCCCGGCCGGGCGAGTAGCCGCGTTCACCGGCCAGGTCGTCGAGGTCCAGCCTGCCCCACGGATAGAGGGCGGAGGTGACGGTGACGATCCGGGGGTCGGTGCCCCGGGTCAGGCTCTCCATCAGCCGCAGGCTGAGGGCGAAGTGACCGAGGTGGTTGGTGGCGAACTGGCTCTCGTACCCCTGTGGGCTCAGCCGGTGCGGCTGGGTGGCGATGCCGGCGTTGTTGATCAGGACGTCCGCCGGCCGCTCCTCGCCGGCGAGCGGGTCGGCGAAGGCCCGTACCGAGTCCAGGTCCAGCAGGTCCAGCGCTCTGAGTTCCAGGTCGGCCGCGGGAAGGAGTTCGCGGAGCGTGCTGGCGGCCCGCTCCCCCTTCGCCAGGTCCCGGACCGCCATGACCACCGACGCGCCGCGGGCCGCCAACTGCCGGGTGGTGATCAGACCGAGTCCGCTGCTGGCGCCGGTGACCACGATCCGGCGGCCGGACAGGTCCGGCAGGTCGTCGGCGGTCCACGTCTCTGAGCGGGTCCGTGGTGTTGACATCGGTGCCTCCTGGGCACGTCAGGACGCCGACAGCCGGCGTACACCCTTGAAATTCTCAAGCATTTCCATGACAAACTCAAGGAGACTCTCAAGGAGTTATACTGATCACGTGGCCGATACGCAGCTCACCGGCACCCTGGTGGACCAGGTCGTCACGTTGGCCCAACGGACCCTCGACGACCTGCGGGACATCCTGCGTACGCTCGACCTGACCGAGCCGGTCGCCAACCTGCTGTGGCTGGTGGACCCCGCCGCGGACCCAGCACCCCTGCGCCAGCTCGCCGAACGGCTGCACTGCGACCCGTCGAACATTTCGCTGATGGCGACCAAGCTGGAGGAACGGGGTCTAGCCGAGCGCCGGCCACACCCCCGGGACGGCCGGGTCCGCACCCTGGTCCTGACCGATGCTGGGGAACGGGTCCGGGCCCGGCTCGCCGACCGGATGGAGACGGCGTCACCGCTGGCCGCGCTCAGCACCACCGAGCAGCGGCAACTGCACCAGCTGCTGTCCAAGGCCCTGGGCACCCACCGCAGCGGGCGGTAGCCGGTAACCACCCGACCCGTCCCTGGGCCGACCGGATCAGCGGCCTCACCCTGGTTCGGCTGCTCGGCCGCACCGCCGGCCTGGTCGCCGCGCTGGCGCTGCTGCACCCCGATCCCGCCGCGTCGGCTCCGGCCACCGCCGACGCCGGCAGCGGCACGCCGCGCCCGGCGACGCGGTACTCCCGGCCGCATCCGAGCGCTCGCCGGGCCGACGGCCCGGCCACCGCACAGCGGCCGGGCCACGGTACAGCGCGGACCGGGCCGGTCGCCCGGGTCGGAACCGGCGGGTGCGTCAGGAGGAGGCGACATCCTCCATTGGATCGCGGTGGATGGAATCCAGCAGGGCCAGATCCTCGCCACTGAGGCGCAGCGCACCGGCGGCGACGTTCTGCCGCAGATGGTCCGGGTCGCCGGTGCCCGGAATCGCCAGCACGTGCGCCCCCTGGTGCAGCGTCCACGCGATGCGAATTTGGGCCGGGGTCACGCCGTGCGCCCGGGCGACGGAGTGGACCGCCGCGTTGTCGATGCCGCTCGAACCAGACTCACGGCCGGCGGCGGCGATCGCGAAGAACGGTACGAAGGCCACGCCCCGCTCGCCGCAGACGCGTACGAAGTTGTCGTGGTTGCGCCGGTAGTCGATCCCGTACGGGTTCTGCACACAGACCACCGGGGCGATGGCCTGGGCCTGGTCGAGGTGCTCCGGTCTGACGTTGGAGATACCGAGATGCCGGATCAGCCCGGCGTCACGGAGTTCGGCCAGGGCGCCGAAGTGCTCGGCGATCGACTCGAGACCGTTCTGGCGCAGGTTGACGACGTCGAGGTGGTCGCGGCCGAGCTGACGCAGGTTCTCCTCGACCTGGCCGCGGAGCTGGTCGGGCCGGGCCAACGGCAGCCACCCGCCGGACGGGTCCCGGCCGGGACCGACCTTGGTGGTGATCACCAGGTCGTCGGGGTACGGGGCCAGTGCCGTGTTGATCAGTTCGTTGGCGGAACGGAGCGCCGAGAAGTAGAAGGCAGCAGTATCAATGTGGTTCACGCCCAGCTCGACGGCCCGTCGCAACACGGCTGTGGCCCGGTCCCGGTCGCTGGGGGTGCCGTCGGCGGCGGCGGTCAGCCGCATCGCACCGAAACCGAGCCGGTTCACCGTCAGGTCGCCGAGCGTCCAGGTGCCCGATGCCCCGGCGGTAGTGATCAGGTCCGAAGTCATCTGCAAAGCCTGCCAGTTCATCGCAGCCCGCCCCGAGGGGGAGTACGTTCCGAGGTCAGGGAAGATCGCGGCGCATGCAGACCCGGGGCCACTCGTCCAGTCCGAGTGCCGCCTCGTGTGCACGGATCGCCCGTAGTCCCGGGGTCAACTCGGAGTTGTCAAGGACCCGGAAACCGCACCGCCGGTAGTAGGGCGCGTTCCACGGCACCTCAAGGAAGGTGGTCAGGGTCAGCGCCGGTACGCCGTCGGCCACCGACCGGCCGGCGACGTACTCGATCAGGGACCGGCCGATGCCGCGCCGCGCGTACCCGGGATGCACCGACACCTGCTCGACGTGGACGTTGCCGTCGACCTCGTCGGTGAGCAGGTAGGCCACCGGATGGTCGTCCGGATCGGCCGCCGTCCAGATCCGACCGGCCTGCCGGAACCCGGACAGCGCCTCGACCGTCGGCGGCTCGTGGTCGGCGACCTCCGGCATGCCGTACTCCCGGAAGGCCTCACCCGCCGCCAGTTCGATCTCCCGCAGGAGTTCCAGCTCGTTCTCCGCAGCCTGTCGAATCCGCACCGCGCCATTCTGCGCCGGAGCCATCACCAGGGCCCGCGAATATCGGTCCCCGCCGGGCGTACCTTCCGCTGCGACGTGCCCATCCGCTGACCGGTCCAACGCCCTTGACCAGTCGGGAGCGTCAGGTGGCCAGCGACGTGGCGAGGAAGGCGTTACGACGGGCGATCAGCTGGCTGAGGTAGCCGGAGAGGCCCAGCCTGGCCACCAGGACTCCGACGACTCCGACGGGCGCGGTGAAGTCGATGGCGTCCCGCATGATGGTGCGGGCGGGGTCGGAAGGGTCGGGCGTGAAGGTGTGCTCGTGCCACCACCGGGTGAACGGCCCGCGCAGCTGCTCGTCGACAAACCGGTACGGCCGCTGATACTCAGTGACCTGCACGGTCATCCGCCACGGAACACCACAATGCCGGGCCCGCCAGGTGACGACATCCCGTGCGCCGAGCCGGCCGGTGGTGACCCCGGCGACCGCCCGCTCCCGACTGCCTGTCATTGATCTGGTGTGCAGATCCACGTCGAGGCAGGCGTCGAACACCGACTCCAGGTCGGCCATGACGGTGGTGGTCAGCTCGATCCGGGCCATGGCGGCGATCGTACCGACAGGTCACCGCGAGCCTCTGGTGACGGCCTCGGCCGACACCGACCGGTGGCCGTACCCGGTCCGGACGCCGGTGGGGCATGCTGTCGCGTGAGATGGTTCGAGGAGCCCGGGGCGATCCTGCGCAAGGATCCCGGGACGTGATTGTGGGTCCGTGCGACGTCGAAGGACGGGATCTCGGCGGTGCGGCGGGCGTTGCCCGGCGAGTGGTTGCTGGACGGGCGGTAGGCTCGCCGGCCAGTTGGCGAGACCTTTGACGTGCTCATCGACGGGGAGGAGCCGCGCAGATGGCGATCCTGGTGGAGTTCGAACTGGTCCGGAAGGACGGCCGAGAGGTGGAATACGCCTTCGGCCACCCCCCGGACCTGGACCGTCGGCTGGTCATCGAGAAGGCGACCGGCGAGGGGGCGCCGCGCGACGGGCGGCGGGACATGGCGTACGCCGCAGCGTTCCGGAAGATCATACGGTTCCACCACAGTGAGCAGCGGTGGCCCTCGAGAGGCGGCTATGCGGCATGACCCCGATCGGAGGATTCCGTGACACCGACGGGATCACGGTGACCGGTGCGGCGGCTGTTCGACCGCCCGTCGCAGCTCCCCGAGCAGCTGGTGGAGGTGGGTCGGGGACGACGGCTCTACCTGCACGCCATGCACAGTGTCGTCGACTGGCTGGCGTTCGCGGTCTGGGAGGACGGCCGACTGGTCCGGTCCCTGAGTCTCTCGCCTGGCGGCGGCATCGCCGAGGAGATCGGCGACCGGCTCCCATTCGAACGCCCCTACTGGGCAGGGCAGTTTCCGGTGGAGCCCGATCCGTACCACGAGGACGACCAGCCGTACGCGCTGCCGTTCCATCCGCTCGACCTGGGCGAGCGGGCGATGCTGGAATTCTTCGGCTTCTGCGTCGAGGGGTGCTCCACGGGCGAGGATGTCCCCGAGCCGGTCGTGGACGTCTGGGGCGTCGAACTGCAGGGCTTCCGGCTGACGCCGGCCGGGTGACGGCGGGGTCGCCGTAGCGGAACCGCGTCGCGGGGCGAAAGGCCGGGCCGGACCGGGCCGCGCTACCTGCGGATGCCGGGGGGCTCGCAGTTGTACCAGGTCGCGCTGGTCCTGGCCGGCGGCCGAAAGTTTCGGCCTAATGCCGAAACATCCAGTCCGTCACCAGAGGATCGGCGAACCCCGGCCGGGGAGCGCCGGCTACGAATGTTCATGCAGGTCAACACGGATTCGCCAACGTTGCGCAGTGGAGGGCTCCACCTCGGGTGACGCCGTGACATCCGAGCTGAACCGGTTTGGATCTTGACGTGGCGACCGGAACGGGGTTAGCTCGGGAAAACGGTTACCGATAACCCTGACCCTGGCTGTCCACTATCGACACTGGTCACCGCGCGGCCCTGACCGGCGGCAGCGGGACCGGCGGTCGCGGCATCCCGCCGAGCGAAAGGCACCCGAGCTCATGACCTCCGCAGACGGTACGGCCGACCGGGCCGGCACCCTGACCGTCACCCACGAACACGGGCACCGGATCGTGGTCGACGTCGCCGGGGTCGAGATCGCCACCTACGTCTACGACGACAGCCGGATCGACCCGTACGAGTCACCGAAGCCGTACCTGCACCCGTTGCGCACCCTCGGCGGCGCGCTGGTGTCGGCGTACCGGCCGAACGACCACCGGTGGCACAAGGGCATCCAGATGACGATCTCGCACCTCTCGGGGCAGAACTTCTGGGGCGGACACTCGTACGTCCGCAACCAGGGCTACACCCGACTGGACAACATCGGACGGATGCGGCACGACTCGTTCGAACTGGTCGACGTCACCCCGACCGAGCTGACCCTGCGCGAGACGCTCACCTGGCTCACCTCGACCGGCGAACACTGGGTCGCGGAACACCGCGAGCTGCGGCTCCACGGTGTCGACCGGGCACGCGGCAGCTGGATGCTCGACTTCGGCACCGAGCTGCGCAACATCCGGGGCGCCGACCTGTCGATCGGCAGCCCGACCACGCACGGTCGGCCGAACGCCGGCTACACCGGGTTCTTCTGGCGCGGGCCGCGTGGCTGGGCCGGCGGTCAGATCGTCACCCCGGACGGCGGCGGCGACCCGGAGAGCATGGGCACGGTGTCACCGTGGCTGGCGTACACCGGGGAGCACGACGAGGTCGACGGCGGCGGCACCGTGCTGGTCTTCGCCGGCAGCTCCAGCGCGGACGTCCCGCTGAAGTGGTTCGTCCGGAACACCCCGTTCCCGGCGATCAACCCGTCACCCGCCTTCGACCAGGAAATCCCGCTCGCTCCCGACGAGACGCTGCGGCTGCGACACCGGGTGGTGATCGCCGACCGGGCCTGGGACCGGGCCGAGATCGAGTCCTTCGCCGCGGAACACCAGCCGTGACCGACGCACCTGCCCCACCTCCCGGCGGGGCGCCACCGCCGTTTCCCGGCGCGGTCGGCATCACCGGGTTGGAGGTCTATCCCTGGCGGACCGACGACGGGCTGCACGGCGGCTCGCCGCACGTCCACCTCTGCTGCACCGAGTGCTACGTGGTGACCGGCGGCCGGGGCCGGCTGCAGACCCTGACCCCGGGCGGCTTCACCGAGTCGCCACTCGCCCCCGGCGACGTCGTCTGGTTCACCCCCGGCACCATCCACCGGGCGGTGAACGACGGCGACCTCCAGGTGGTGGTCGTCATGCAGAACGGCGGCCTGCCGGAGGCCGGCGACGCCGTCCTCACCCTGCCGCCCGAACACCTGGTGGACTCCGAGACGTACCGGCGGGCGGTGTCGCTGACCGACGGCTCCGGGGAACCGTCGGCCGACCGGGCCCGGGCCCGCCGCGACCTGGCGATCGAGGGCTTCGCGGAGCTGCGGCGACACGTCGAGGCCGGCGACACCGGGCCGCTCGACGCCTTCTACGCGGCGGCGACCGCCCTGGTCCGACCCCAACTCGACACCTGGTCCCGACGTTGGACCGACGGGCCGGTGGCGGTCAGCCGGCGCACCGGGGAGCAGATCGAGGCACTGCGGCGCGGCGACCACCGGCACCTGACCGGGGCGACCGTCTCCCGGATCGCCCGACCCGAGCAGACCACCCTCGGCATGTGCGGCTTCCTGCACGCGTACGACCCGCTGCGCACCGGCCCCGACTGACCCCGAACCCCACCTGAGGAGCTGTGCCGTGGAACCCCTCCGCGTCGCCGTCGTCGGCACCGGCAACATCGCCCGCATCCACGCCGAGTCGCTGCGGGAGCTCGGCGATGACGTACGCCTGGTCGGCGCCGTCGACGTCAACGCCGACCGGCTCACGGCGTTCGCCGACCGGTACGACGTACCGGCCCGGCACGCCGACCTGACGAGCCTGCTGGAGAAGGACCGCCCCGACCTGGTGCACCTCTGCACCCCGCCCGGCTCGCACCACCCGCTCGCCCTGGCCTGCCTCACCGCCGGCAGCAACGTCCTGGTGGAGAAGCCGCCGACGCTGAGCCTGGCCCAACTGGACGAACTGGTCGAGGCCGAGAAGAGGTACGGCGCCACGGTGGCGACCGTCTTCCAGCACCGGTTCGGGACCGGGGCGCTGCGGCTGCGGGCGCTGCTCGACTCCGGGGTGCTCGGACGTCCGCTGGTCGCGGTCTGCCACACCACCTGGTTCCGCGACCAGGCGTACTTCGACGTCGAGTGGCGGGGTCGGTGGGACACCGAGGGCGGCGGGCCGACGATGGGGCACGGCATCCACCAGATGGACCTGCTCTGCGCGATCCTCGGCGACTGGACCGAGGTGTCCGCGATCGCCCGGCAGCAGGCCCGACGAATGGAGACCGAGGACGTCAGCATGGCGCACGTCAGCTTCGCCAACGGTGCGGTGGCCAGCGTGGTGAACAGTCTGGTCTCGGTCCGGGAGGAGAGCTACCTGCGCTTCGACTTCGAACGGGCCACCGTCGAGGTCACCCACCTGTACGGGTACGGCGACGACGACTGGCGGATCACCGCCGCCCCGGAGCACGCCGACGAGGTGCTGGCCGCCTGGCGGGCCGGCCCGGCCGGGGTACGCAGCGCCCACCGGGCCCAGTTCGCCGAGGTGGTCCGGGCGCTACGGGCCGGTACGCCGCCCCCGGTCGACTCGGCGGAGAGCCGGCGGACCATGGGACTCGTCGCCGGGGTGTACGCCTCCGCGTTCACCCGCTCCCCCGTCCGCGCGGCCGACCTGACCGCCGACTCACCGTTCTACCGCAAGATGGAAGGCAACGGACCCCGATGGTGAACATCTCCGCCCCCGTCGTACCGGCTCCGGCCCCCGCACCGGCCCCGCTGCCGGGCGGTACGCCGGCCGGGTCCGGCCGGTCCGGCGGGCCCGGCAGCGGGCTGACCGTCAACCACGACGTCGGCCGGTCGGTACGGGTCGGCTGGCATGGCGCCGAACTTCTCCGCTACGTCTACACCCCGGAGGAGCCGGCGGAGGAGTCGCCGCGCCCGTACCTGCACCCGCTGCGGACCCTGGCCGGCAACGAGGTCAGCCTGTACCGGCCGCACGACCACCGGTGGCACAAGGGACTCTGCTTCGGCATCTCGAACTTCGGGCCGGACAACTTCTGGGGCGGCGGGACGTACGTCCGGGGCCGGGGTTACCAGGCACTGGACAACATCGGGCGGGTCGAACACCACGACTTCCCGGTGCTGCGCCGGGACGCCGACGCCGTACGGCTGACCGAGCGGCTACGCTGGGTCGCCGCGCACGGTCACCCGGTCGCCATCGAAGAGCGCCGGCTCGCGGTGGCGGTCTGGGCCAACCTCAGTGCCTGGCTGCTGCAGTTCTCCACGGTGCTGCGCAACAACACCAACGAGACGATCACGATCGGCAGCCCGACCACCCAGGGTCGGGAGAACGCCGGGTACGGCGGAATGCTCTGGCACGGACCCCGCTCGTTCATCGGCGGCCGGGTGGTCACCGAGGACCGGACCGGCGCCGACGAACTGATGGGCTGGCGTGGCCGCTGGCTCGGTTTTGTCGGTCAGCACGACGGTTACGGGCCGCCCGGCACGCTCGCCTCCACGCTGGTCTTCCGGAACCATCCGACGAACCTGGGCGCCGAGACGACCCGCTGGTTCGTCCGTACCGAACCGTACGCCTGCCTCGGCCCGGCACCGTTCTTCGACCGCGAGTACCCGCTCGCGCCCGGCGCCGAACTCCGGCTGCGCTACGACGTGGTGATCGCCGACGGCGAGCGGGACGTGGCCGGCTGTGGCCGGCTCGCGGACCGCGCCGGCGGCACCGACCTGTTCGCCCGCGACCCTGAGGAGCACCATGGCTGACATCCCCTCCCCCCGGCACGGCTTCGTCCGGGTCGACGGTGACCGGCTGGTCACCGACGACGGCAGCACGGTGGTGCTGCGCGGCGTGGGCCTCGGCGGCTGGATGAACATGGAGAACTTCATCACCGGCTACCCGGGGACCGAGTCGCAGCAGCGGCGGGCGCTGCGGGCGACCCTCGGCGCGGAGGGCTACGAACGGTTCTTCGACCGGTTCCTCAGTGTCTTCTTCGCCGACGCCGACGCCGACTACCTCGCCTCGCTCGGCCTGAACTCGGTCCGGGTGCCGTTCAACTACCGGCACTTCGAGGACGACGACCGGCCGTTCGAGTTGAAGGAGGAGGGGTTCCGCCGGCTGGACCAGGTGGTCGACGCCTGTGCCCGGCACGGCATATACACCATCCTCGACCTGCACGCGGTGCCCGGCTACCAGAACCAGCACTGGCACAGCGACAATCCCACGCACTGGGCGCACTTCTGGACCCACCGGCACTTCCAGGACCGGGTCGTGCACCTGTGGGAGGCGCTCGCCGACCGGTACAAGGACAACCCGTGGGTGGCCGGCTACAACCCGGTCAACGAGCCCGGTGACGCGGTCGGCGAGGCGATCGGCCCGTTCTACCGTCGGCTGGAGGCGGCGATCCGGGCCGTCGACCCCCGGCACGTGCTCTTCCTCGACGGCAACCGCTACTCCACCCAGTTCGACCAGCTCGGCGACCCGCTGCCGAACACCGTCTACACCGCGCACGACTACACCCTGCCCGGCTTCGTCGACGGCGGCCCCTACCCCGGGATCTCCCGGGGCGAGTACGTCGACCGGGACGTCCTGGAGCGGACCTTCCTGGCCCGGACCGCGTACATGCGCGACACCGGCACCCCGATCTGGGTCGGCGAGTTCGGGCCGGTCTACACCGGTGACCCGGAGCGGGACACGCAACGCCGGCAGATTCTCGCCGACCAGCTGGAGATCTACGCCGAGCACGGGGCGAGCTGGGCACTGTGGACGTACAAGGACATCGGGTTGCAGGGGCTGGTGCACGCCGACCCGGACGGTCCGTACCTGCGCCGGATCGCTCCGGTGCTGGAGAAGAAGGCCCGCCTCGGGGTCGACTCCTGGGGCTCGGTGGACACCGGGGTACGACACGTCATGGAGCCGATCGAGCGGCTCTTCGCGGAGGAGTTCCCGGACTTCCAGCCGTACCCGTGGGGACAGCACGGCTGGGTCCGGGGTCTGGTCCGGCACATCCTGCTCGCCGAGCCGATGGTCGGCGACTTCGCCCGCTGCTTCGAGGGGCTGACCCCGGAGGAGGCCGAGGCGCTCGCCGACTCGTTCGCCTTCGACCGGTGTCTGCGCCGCGAGCCACTGGCCGAGCTGCTGCGTGACGCGCCGGGGAGGCACCGTGTCGACGGCTGACTCCGGCTGGGCGCTGGCCGCCGCGATGCTGCCCTTCCCGGCCGAACTGCGGCCCGGCGTACCGGTGCAGGACGCACCGGCCCAGACCTGGCGGGACATCCTGGCCGAGGTCGCCGCGGAGGGTTTCACCGAGGTCGACCTGACCGACTCGTGGGTCCGGGTCGCCGACCTCCCGCCGGCCCGGTTGACCGAACTCGGCGAGGCGGTCCGGGCGGCCGGGTTACGCGCCGAGGCGGTCTCGGTGATCCGGCGCAGCGTCATCGACCCGGTGGCCGGGGAGGAGAACCTCGCGTACAGCCACCGGGCGATCGAGGCGGCCGCGGCGCTCGGCTGCTCGGTGGTCAGCGTCGGCCTGCACCGGCCGCTGACCGAGCGGCAGCGTGCGGTGCTGTGGTTCTGGACCGTGGACGGGCCGCGTGACGCGGACGACCCGGAGAACCGCCGGCTGGCCGCGGCCCGGCTGCGCGAGCTGGGTCGGCACGCGGCCGAGGTCGGCGTCGCGCTGTCGCTGGAGATGTACGAGGACACCCTGCTCGGCACCGCCGACTCGGCCGTCCGTCTCGTCGAGGAGATCGGACACCCGAACGTCGGACTCAACCCCGACCTCGGCAACCTGGTCCGGCTGCACCGCCCGATCGAGCCGATCGAGGTGATGCTCGAGAAGTGCCTGCCGCTGACCAACTACTGGCACGTCAAGAACTACCACCGGTTCGAGGACGGCACGACGGGTGCGGTGCTGAGCACGCCGACGTCGATGGAGCTCGGCGTGATCAACTACCGACGGGCGGTCCGGGACGCGATCGGGTACGGCTTCACCGGCGCGTTCTGTCTGGAGCAGTACGGCGGGGACGGCCTCGGGGTGATGGCCACGAACCGCCGCTACCTGGCCTCGATCCTGCCCCCGAAGGAGGCGCCGTGAACCGCGATCCGGTCGACCACAGTGGAGCCGCGACGGCTGCCCCGGGACGGGACGGCGCCAGCACGACGGTCGCCGTCCTGGGCCTGGGCGCGATGGGGCTGCCGATGGCACTCCGGCTCGGCGGTGAGTTGCCGGTGTGGGCCTTCGACGTCTCCCCGGAGCGTCGGGCCCTCGCGGTCGAGGGCGGTACGCACGCCGCGGCCAGCCCCGCCGAGGCGTGCCGGAGCGCGGACGTCGCGGTGCTGGCGGTGCGCGACGAGGAGCAGTTGAGGTCGGCTCTGTTCGGTGCCGACGGCGCGGTCCACACCCTGCGGCCGGGCGCGGTGGTCGTGCTGACCAGCACGGTCGGCCCGGAGGCGGCCCGCGCCGTCGCGGCGAGCCTGGCCGAGGGCGGCGTCGACCTGGTGGACGCGCCGGTCAGCGGCGGGCCGGTCCGGGCGGGCACCGGCGATCTGCTGATCATGGTCGGCGCGGCGGACCGGGCACTCGCGAACGCCCGCCGGGTGCTCGACCTGCTGGCCTCCACCGTGTACGTCGTCGGCCCGAACCCCGGTGACGGCCAGACGATGAAAACGGTGAACCAACTGCTCTGCGGCATCCACACCGCCGCCGCGGCCGAGGCGTTGGCGCTGGCCCGCGCACTCGGTCTCGACCTGGACACCGTGGTGCAGGTGCTCGGTTCGGGGGCGGCGGCGTCGTTCATGTTGGCGGATCGAGGGCCACGGATGGCGCGCGCGTACACTGGCGACGTCGAACTGCGGTCCCGGCTGGACGTGATCAACAAGGACATGCACATCGTCGGCAGGGTCGCCTCGGCGGCCGGGGTACCGACACCGGTCGCTGCCGCCGCCACCGCGCTCTACACGCTGGCGATGCGCCAGGGTATGGCGGCCGAGGACGACTCCCGGCTCGTCACGCTGCTGGCGCCGGAGGACGGCACAGCCGGGCCGGGGCCGGCCCGCGCCCGAGGCGAAGGAGCTGACCGTTGACCCGACTCTTCAACGATCCCGCCGCGTTCAGCGACGACATGCTCGCCGGTTTCCTCGACCTGCACCACCGCTACGTCCGGGGTGTCCCCGGCGGAGTGGTCCGGGCCGGCCAGACCCGCGCCGGCAAGGTGGCGGTCGTGGTCGGCGGCGGATCCGGACACTATCCGGCGTTCTGCGGCGTGGTGGGTCCCGGCTTCGCCGACGGTGCGGTGGTCGGCAACATCTTCACCTCGCCGTCGGCACAGCAGGCGTACGAGGTGGCCCGGGCCGCCGACAACGGCGCCGGGGTGCTCTTCCTCTTCGGCAACTACGCCGGGGACGTGATGAACTTCGGGCTGGCCGAGCAGCGGCTGCGCGCGGAGGGGATCGACACCCGCACGGTACTGGTCACCGACGACATCGCGAGTGCCGGGCCGGCCGAGACGGAGAAGCGCCGGGGCATCGCCGGCGACTTCGTGGTGTTCAAGACCGCCGCCGCGGCGGCCGAGGCCGGCTATCCGCTGGCCGAGGTCGAGCGGGTGGCCCGGGCCACCAACGACCGGACCCGCACCCTCGGCGTGGCGTTCGCCGGCTGCACCCTGCCGGGCCAGGACCATCCGCTGTTCACCGTGCCGGCCGGCACGATGGGGCTCGGACTCGGCATCCACGGCGAGCCGGGCGTCTCCTCCGACGACCTGCCGACCGCCGCCGAACTCGCCCGGACCCTCGTCCGGGGTGTCCTCGCCGAACAGCCGGCCGGGGCCGGTTCCCGGGTCGCCGTCATCCTCAACGGGCTCGGCGCCACCAAGTACGAGGAGCTGTTCGTCGTCTGGAAGACGGTCTCCGAGGAGCTCTCCGGTGCCGGCCTGACGGTGCTGGACCCGGAGGTCGGCGAGCTGGTGACCAGCCTGGACATGGCCGGGTGCTCGCTGACGCTCTGCTGGTTGGACGAGGAACTGGAGCGTTTCTGGTGCGCGCCGGCCGACACTCCGGCGTACCGGAAGAACCCGCACCTGGTCGAGGTGTCCGCCGGTTCGGCGCCGCCGGCCGGGAACGGGGCGGCCCGGGTGCCGGGCAGCCGTACGAGCGGTGACCGGGCGGCCGCGAGCGGACGCCACGATCCCGGCGGCGGGCCACCGGAAGCGCCTCGGAGCAGTGCCGACTCCCGCGCGTACGGTCGGGCGGTCGCCGAGGCGCTGACCGAGGTCGTCGCGGCGATCGCGGACGCCGAGGCGGAGCTGGGTCGGCTCGACGCGGTCGCCGGCGACGGTGACCACGGACGCGGCATGCTGCGCGGGGTGACGGCCGCGCTCGAGGCGGCCAGGGTGGCGGTCGACGATGGACACGGGCTGGCCTCGGTGCTCGGTGCGGCCGGCGATGCCTGGGCGGCCCGGGCCGGCGGCACCTCCGGGGTGTTGTGGGGGGCGGCGCTGCGGTCGGCCGGCGAGCATCTGGGCGACGAGCGGAGCCCGGTCGGCATCGCCGATCTCCGGGACGCGGTCGGGGCGGCGGTCGAGACCATCCGGGGGCTCGGCGGCGCGGAACCCGGCGACAAGACGCTGTTGGACGCTCTGGTGCCGTTCCACGACGCGCTCGACGCGGCGGCCGGTGCCGGCGACAGCGTCGGGGCGGCCTGGCGTGAGGCGGCGGCGGTGGCCACCCGGGCGGCGGACGACACCGCCGGGCTGCGTCCCCGGGTGGGCCGGGCCCGGCCGTTGGCCGAGCGGAGCGTCGGCACCCCGGACCCCGGGGCGGTGTCGCTGGCGCTCTGTCTCCGGACGGTGGCGACGACAGTCGACCGGCACCTCTCTGAGGTGTCATCCGACCGGCACCTCTCTGAGGTGTCCGACCCGGAACAGGAGCCGGCCAGATGACCGACAACCGGCTGCGTGTCGTCGTCGGCTGCGACGACGCCGGCCTGCAGTACAAGGAGATCCTCCGGGCCGACCTGGAGGCGGACGACCGGGTGGCCTCGGTCGAGGACGTCGGCGTCGGCCGGGGGGACGACACGGCGTACCCGCATGTCGCCGTCGCCGCGGCGCGACTGGTCGCCCAGGGCCGGGCGGACCGGGCCTTGCTGATCTGCGGCACCGGCCTGGGAATGGCGATCGCGGCCAACAAGGTGCCGGGGATCCGGGCGGTGACCGCCCACGACAGCTTCTCGGTGGAACGCGCGGTGCTCAGCAACGACGCCCAGGTGCTGGCCATGGGGCAGCGGGTGATCGGGCTGGAACTGGCTCGCCGGCTGGCCCGGGAGTGGCTGGGCTATCGCTTCGACACGGCGTCGAACTCGGCCGCGAAGGTCGCCGCGATCAGCCGGTACGAGTCGAGCGTCGACGGCGGCGCCGGCCTTCCGGACGACAACCCCGGAGCCGGCTGCGACTGACCGGTCCGGGCCGCTCGGCTCAGGCCAGCCGGGCGGCCCGGAGGGTGAGGTAGTGCCGTTCCGGCAGGCTGGCCGTCCGGTTGGCCGCCGCCCGGTAGTGCGCGATCGCGGCGGCCCGGTCGCCGGCCATCTCCAGCAGGTGGGCGCGGGTGGCGTCGAGCCGGTGCTGGCCGGCCAGCCGGGGGTCGGAGCCCGTCTCCGCGAGGACGGCGAGGCCGGCCAGCGGGCCGTGCACCATGGCGACCGCCACCGCCCGGTTGAGTGCCACCACGGGATTGGCCGAGTACCGCTCCAACACCTGGTAGAGGGCGAGGATCTGCGGCCAGTCGGTCTCCTCGGCCGTCGCCGCCTCGTCGTGTACGGCGGCGATCGCGGCCTGGATCTGGTAGGGCCCGAGCGGTCCGCGCGGCAGCGCCCGGGTGACCAGCGCGATCCCCTCGGTGATGGCGGCCCGGTCCCAGCGGCTGCGGTCCTGGTCGGCCAGGGAGACCAGCACACCGTCCGGCCCGATCCGGGCCGGACGGCGGGCATCGGTGAGCAGCATCAGCGCGAGCAGTCCGGTGACCTCGCTGTCGTCGGGCAGCAGCGCGTGCACGGCCCGGGTCAGCCGGATCGCCTCGCTGGACAGTTCGATCCGGTACAGGTCCGCGCCGCCGCTGCTGGTGTGCCCCTCGCTGAAGATCAGGTAGAGCACGTGCAGCACCTGGCCGAGTGCGTCGGCGCGGTCCGGTCCCTCCGGCATCCGGAACCGGCCGCCGGAGGCGCTGATCCGTTGCTTGGCGCGGCTGATCCGCTGCGCCATCGTCGCCTCCGGCACCAGGAAGGCCCGGGCGATCTCGGCTGTGGTCAGCCCGCCGACCGCGCGCAGGGTGAGCGCGATCCGCGAGGTCGCCGACAGCGCGGGATGGCAGCACAGGAAGAGCAGGAGCAGGGTGTCGTCCCGGTCGGCCGGGGTCGGTACGTCCGCCGCCGGCGCCGACTGCCGGTCCGCCGGCTCCCGTTGGGCGACCACCGCCTCCCGGCGGCGTCGGGCCTGCTCGTTACGCACCTGTTCGATCATCCGGCGGGAGGCGACCTGGATCAGCCAGCCGCGCGGGTTGTCCGGCGTCCCGTCCCGCGGCCACTGCGTCGCCGCGGCGAGCAGCGACTCCTGTACCGCGTCCTCGGCCGTGTCGAAGTCGCCGAACCGGCGGACGAGCACGCCGAGGACCCGCGGCGCCAGATCGCGCAGCAGGTCCTCGGCGGTGCGGTCGAGGGTGTTCAGGACCCGTCACTCCCCCGCGACGTGGTGGTCAACCGTCACAGCTCCTGCGGCGGGGCCGACATCACCGGGCGGACCTCGATCGGCATGTTCAGCGGACGCCCGCCGGGCCCGGGGGCGGTGGAGATGTACGCGGCGAGTTCGACCGCCCGCTCCGGGGTGTCGGTGTCGACGATCCAGTAGCCGGCGAGCCACTCCTTCGTCTCGGCGAAGGGACCTTCGGTGACCACGGGCCCGCCGCCGTCCCCGGCCCGGACGATCTTCGCCTGGTCCGGCATCGCCAGGCCCTGGCCGTCCACGAACTCGCCGGAGGCGACGAGCTTGCCGTTGACGTCGCCCATGAACCCGATGTGCGCCTGGATCTCCTCCGGCGTCCAGGCGTGGATCGGCGGGAACTCGGCCGCGGCCTCGCTGAACTGCATCAACAGCATGTACTTCATCGCTGGCTCCCTACGCCTTCGCGCCCGTCTCGGCGCTCTCACCCTCAGGTAGAAGCCGGCGCACGGTTCTCGACATCCTCGACCGAAGAATGCCAGAAAATCTTGCCGGACCGGTGGCGGAGGGCGGACGGGCCGGTCGCCGGCCCGGCATAGGATCTAGTCTTCCGGGATCGCTGAGCTGCCGTGACGCGGCTGTCAGCAGGAACGAGAGGCGGCCATGTCCGGCGAGACGCGACCTCCGCGCGAACGCATGGTCTACAGCGCGGCGCAGTTGGTGCGGGCCCGTGGGGTGGCCGCCACCGGGGTACGCGACGTGGTCGAACACGCGGCGGCTCCCCGGGGCTCGTTCCAGCACTACTTCCCCCGGGGCAAGGACCAACTCGTCGGCGAGGCGCTGATCTGGTCGGCGGAGTTCGCCGCGGCCTGGGCCACCGCGTACCGGCGGACCGCGGACGTACCGTCGCCGGCCGGTCTCTTCGCCCACCTCGCGGCCTGGTGGCGGGAGGACCTGACGACCCGCGGGTACGCGCGCGGCTGCCCGGTGATGGCCGTCGCCGCCGACCTGGCCGGCAGCGACTCGCCGGTCACCGAGCCGCTGCGGACGGCGACGGACCGGTGGGAGGGTGCGGTACGGGACGAACTCGCGCGGATGGGCCTGCCGCCGGAGCGGGCGCGGGGGTTGGCCACGCTGATGATCAGCTCCCTGGAGGGCGCGATCATGCTGGCCCGGATCCGGCGCGACGTCGGGCAGCTCGACACGGTGGTCAGGGAACTCTCGCTGGTGCTGGGTTAGTCGGCCTGGCACGGCCGCTGTCGGTCCGGCTCTCGATGGCGTGGATGACGGCCGCCATGTCGGCTCCGTCGTGCCCCAGCGCCACGGTCTCGGAGTAGAGCTGGTGGCAGACGTCCAGCAGTGGGGAGGCCAGCCCCGCCTCGCGGGCGGCCTCGGCGACCAGCCGGCTGTTCGTCAGCACGTCGGCGACGGCCGCCTGGGCCGCGAAGTCGTGGTCGACGAGCTTGCGTGCCTTGACCCGGGAGACGGCGCTCGCCATCGGCCCCGCGTCGAGCACGGCCAGCAACCGCCGCAGGTCCAGGCCGTGTCGGTCGGCGAAGTGCACCGCCTCGGCGAGTCCGGTGACCATCGTGATCAGGTACAGGTTGACCGCGAGTTTCATCCGCAGCGCGTTCGGTACCGGCCCGCAGTCGACCGTCTCCCGGCAGATCGGCGCGAGCAGCGTACGGACCGCCCGGGTCGCCGACGGGTCGCCGGCGAGCATCGCCACCAGTTCGCCGGCCTCGGCCGGCTTGCGTGACCCGGAGACCGGCGCCTCGACGTACCGCCCGCCGGCCCGGCGGATGTCGGTCTCCAACGCCTGCGAGTACCCGGGCGCGGTTGTGTCCATGTGCACGACGGTGTGCCCGGCCACGGCCGGTCCGAAGTCGTCGGTGCCCCGGCCGAGCACCCGGTCGACGGCCTCCTCGTTGGCGAGCATGAGCAGCACGGTCTCCGCCCCGGCGAACACCTCGGCCGGGGTGCCGGCCACCCGGGCGCCCGCCGCGCGCAGCTCGGCGCACTTCGCGGCGGTCCGGTTCCACACCAGCAGCGGGGTCCCGGCCCGGGCCAGGTTGAGTGCCATCGGCTGGCCCATCAGTCCCAGCCCGAGGAAACCGATCGCCACGCGTCCTCCCGCCCCGGCAGCGCTCCGCCACCGGGCGGAGTATGACAGTCGTCATGATACGTACAGTCATGACGACTGTCATAGTCCTACCTGGCGAAGATCTGCGACTCGTCGCGGAACGCCTTGAACTCCAGCGCGTTGCCGGCCGGATCGCGGAAGAACATCGTCCACTGCTCCCCCGGCTCGCCGGCGAACCGCAGGTACGGCTCGATGACAAACTCGCCGCCGGCGGCGCGGATCCGGTCGGCCAGGGTGTGGAAGTCCTCGATCGACAGGATGAGCCCGAAGTGCGGCACCGGTACGTCGTGCCCGTCGACGGGGTTGCGGCCCGCGTCGGACTGCCGCGCCACCGGTACGACGTGGGTCACCACCTGGTGACCGTAGAAGTTCCAGTCGACCCAGGCGTCGGCCGAGCGTCCCTCGGCGAGCCCGAGCACACCCCCGTAGAAGGCGCGGGCCCGGGCCAGGTCGTCGACCGGGATCGCGAGGTGGAAGGCGGGGCGGACGGTCATCGGGGTACTCCCTCCCATCGGGCACGCCCGGTCGGGCGTACCGGTCCAAGCATGATCGTCCGCGGCCGGGGTCACCAACCGGGGGCCGGCCCGGAAGGAGCCGGGCTGCCTGGCGCCGTCCGGCGGTCAGCGGTAGCTGAGGTCCAGGGTGTCGGTACGGCCCGACCAACTGAGGGTGAGGTGCCAGCACCCGGGTTGCGGCAGGTCGACGATGGAGGGGCCGGGCCCACCGGTCACCCGCTGGGTCACCGAGGTGTCCGAACCGTCGAGTTCCGCCTCGATGAGCAGGTCGCCGGGCGGGTCCGCGGCCCTGGACACCCAGAGGATCTTGTTGGTGGGGCCCTCGGGCCGGGAGACGGTGAGCGGGTAGCCGAAGATCGCGGCCACGATCTCGCCCCGGTCCCCCAGCACGTGCGGCATGCGCGCGTCGCCGGAGAACCCGGTCCGGGCCCACTCCGGCAGCGGACCGGTCTCGACCGGGGAGCCACAGCCCGGTCTGGCCGGTGGGGACGTCTCTGGAGTGGACGCCGCCGTCCCGGTGGGCGCGTTCCCGGCCGTGCAGCCGGTGACGAGGGCGACCACCGTGCAGACGAGCAGGACAGCCGATTGCGAAGATCTCATGCAGACGGAGAGTCGCCGCGTCGACCTCGGGTTCCGACAGACTCGCCCCGGCCCCTGTCGGACGCCGGATGACGCCAGGGCGGAGCCGGTGGGAGCGAAAGCCGGTGGGAGCGACCGTCACAGTACGAAGCGGACGGGGGTGCCGGGGGCGGCCTGGGCGGTACGTGGCAGGTCGTCCGGGTGCACCACCCCGATCACCGGGTAGCCGCCCATCGTGGGATGGTCGGCGAGGAAGATCACCGGGGTGCCGGCGGCAGGCACCTGGACCGCGCCCAGCACCACCCCCTCACTGCGCAGTTCCGTGGTGATCCGGCGCGGCAACGGCGGACCGTCCAGCCGCATGCCGATCCGGTTGCTGGCGGTGGAGACGACGTACCGGCCGGTGGTGAGGATCCGGGGGGCCTCGTCGGTGAACCAGTCGGCGCGGGGGCCGAGCACGATCCGCAGCGCCAGTTCCTCGGGCAGGGTCCCGGTCGGCGCGACGTCGACCGGGCCGGGCGGCCCCGTGACCTCGCCGAGTGGCAGCCGTTCGCCGACGGCGAGCGGAGTCGGCCCCAGCCCGGAGAGCAGGTCGGTGGCGCGGCTGCCGAGCACCGGCGCGACGGCGATCCCGCCGGAGACGGCGAGGTAGCTGCGGACGCCACGCCGCGCGGTGGCCACGTCGACCTGGGCACCGGCCGGCACGGACACCGGCGCCGACCAACTCGCCGGGCGTCCGTTGACGGTCACCGGCGCCCACGCCCCGGTGACCGCGACCGTGCCGGCCTGGCCGAGCCGGACCGAGACGCCGGTGAGGGTGGTCTCGATCGTGGCCGCCTCCGGCGGGTTGCCGACCAGCCGGTTCGCCAGCAGGTGTGCCGGCAGGTCGAGCGCGCCCGACCGGGGCACCCCGAGGTGGGCGTGTCCGGGGCGGCCCAGGTCCTGCACGGTGCTGAGCGCCCCGGGGCGGACCACCTCGACGTATCGGGTGCGGGTCATCTGCCGAGGTTCCGGAACCGGACCCGGACGCCCGGGGTGAGCAGGGCGACCGGATCCCGGTCCGGGTCGAAGAGCACCACGTCGGTACGGCCGAGCAGCTGCCAGCCGCCGGGCGAGTCACGGGGGTAGATCCCGGCGTAGCCGCCGGCGACCGCGACCGACCCGGCCGGCACCCGGGTCCGGGGCACCGGTCGCCGGGGCAGGTGGTAGTGCTCCGGCAGCCCGGTCAGGTAACCGAAGCCGGGGGCGAAGCCGCAGAACGCGACCCGGTACTCCGGGGTGCTGTGGATCCGTCCGACCTCCTCCTCCGGCACCTGCCAGAGCCGGGCGACGTCGGCCACGTCGGCGCCGTCGTACCGGACCGGGATCTCGACGAGCGGGCCGTCCGGCGGCCGGACCGAGGCGGGTCGCCAGGCGGCGAGCCGCCCCGCCAGGTCGGCGGGGTCGGCGACGCCGTCGACGAGCACGGTCAGCTCGCCCGGGACCACGTCGTCCACCCCGGTCAGGGCACCGTCGGTACGTCGCCGCTCCAGATCCGCCACCAGCGCCTGGACGTGCGCCGGGGTCGGCAGCTCGACCAGCAGCGCCCGCAGTCCGACCGGAATGATCCGCACCCTCATCCACTCCCCGCCGGTCGACTCACAGTCCGAGGTACGAGCGTCGTACCTCGTCGGACTCGGCGAGTTCCGCCGCCGGGCCGGACATCACCACCCGTCCGGTCTGCAACACGTACGCCCGGTCGGCCAGGTCCAGCGCGGCCCGCAGGTTCTGCTCGACCAGCAGCATGGTGGTGCCGGTACGTCGGATCTCGGCCAGCACCTCGAAGATCATCTTGGTGAACTTCGGTGAGATGCCGAGTGACGGCTCGTCGAGCATCAGCAGCTTCGGCCGGCTCATCAGGGCCCGGCCGAGCGCGACCATCTGCTGCTCACCCCCGGAGAGGGTCCCGGCCCGCTGACCGGAGCGCTCGGCGAGGATCGGGAAGAGGTCGTAGACCCGTTTCAGGTCGGCCTGCCGTTCCGCCTCGGTCCGGTGGTAGCCGCCGAGCATCAGGTTCTGCAGCACCGTCTGGTGCCCGAACAGCCGCCGTCCCTCCGGCACCAGCACGGCCCCCCGGCGGGCGATCCGGTACGCCGGCAGCCCGCTGACGTTCTCGTCGAGGAAGGTCACCGTGCCGCGTACCGGTCGGTGCAGCCCGGAGACGGCGGCGAGCAGGGTGCTCTTGCCGGCACCGTTCGCGCCGACCAGTGCGACGAGTTCGCCGGCCCGCACGGTCAGGTCGACGCCGCGCAGCGCGACGACTCCGGCGTAGTCCACGTGGAGATCACTGACGGTCAGCATCTAGAGCGCCTTCCCCAGGTACGCCTCGACCACTGTCGGGTCGTGCGCGACCTGCTCCGGCGTGCCCTCGCTGATCTTCTCCCCGTAGTGCAGCACGACCAGCCGACCGCAGAGCGGCATGATCACCTCCATCACGTGTTCCACCATCAGGATGGTGACGCCGTCCCGGTTGATCGCCCGGACGATCTCCACCGCCTCCCGGGCCTCGGTCGGCGTCAGGCCCGACAGCACCTCGTCGAGCAGCAGGAGTTTCGGCTCGGTGGCCAGCGCCCGCCCCATCTCCAGCCGCTTCTTCCAGGCAGCGGTCAGCGAGGCGGCCGGGGCGTCCAGGACCGGCCCGAGACCGGCCAGGTCGGCGACCTCGGCGGCCCGACGTCGGGCGTCCCGCAGCCGGGGGTGCCGGACGAACGCCGCCGTGGTCAGGTTCTCCAGCACGCTCATCGAGCCGAAGACCCGCATCAACTGGAAGGTCCGCCCGACCCCGGCCCGGGCCGCCGCGTGCGGCGCCCACCCGGTCACGTCCCGCCCGTCGAACTCCAGCCGGCCGGCGGTCGGCCGCTGCGCTCCGGCCACCATGGAGAAGAGGGTGCTCTTGCCGGCGCCGTTCGGACCGATCAGCCCGACGATGGCGCCCTGTTCCACCTCGAAGCTCACCTCCCGGTTGGCCCACAGTCCGCCGAACCGGCAGGAGAGCTTGTCGATTCTCAGCAGGCTGGTCATGCCCTCACCTCACCAGATCCGGTCGGCTCCGGGGCCGACCTTCGGCGCAGCCGACGGGCGATCGGGGCCCAGATCCGCTGCAGGATCGCGAGCAGGCCGCCCGGCTCGGTGATCGAGATCAGGACGATCAGCGCGCCGTAGAGCAGCAGGTCGACCGAGCGGCCGGTGCCGGAGAACTCCTGCCGGGTGACGTCCTGGACGAAGACCAGCACCCAGGCGCCGAGCAGCGGCCCCCAGAACCGGCCGACCCCGCCGAGCACCGCCATCAGGGTGAACGACACCGACAGGTCCAGGCCCAGCCCGGAGGGCGGGTCGACGAAGAGGACGTACATCACGTAGAAGCCGCCGGCCAGTGCGGTGATCGCGCCGGAGAGCGCGGCCGCCGCCAGCTTGTACCGGTGCACGTTGATCCCGACCGCCGCCGCCGCGGCCTGGTCGTCGCGGATCGCCCGGACGTAGTTGCCGGCCCGGCCCCGCAGGAAGAGCCAGACCGCCACCGCCGCGAGGCAGAAGAAGCCGAGCGCCACGTAGTAGTAGGGCCGTTTGTCCAGCAGCGAGAACTGCAGGTTCGCCAGGGACGGCTCGACCACCGGCAACTCCCAGCCGTTCGCCTGGCCGAGCCCGGGCAGGTTGGTGACCAGGATGAAGACGATCTCGGCGACGGCGATGGTGGCGATCGAGTAGTAGTGGTGCCGCAGCCGGAAGCAGGGCCAGCCGACCGCGGCGGCGAGCACCGCGGCCACCGGCAGCGCGATCCCGATCGCCAGCCACGGCGACCAGCCCTGCCGGACCAGCAGCGCGGTGGTGTAGGCGCCGGCACCGAAGTAGAGCGCGTGCCCGAAGGAGATCTGTCCGGTGTAGCCGCCGAGCAGGTTCCAGCCGGTCGCGGCGATCCCGAAGGTCAACGCCAGGATGCCGATGTTGTGCGCCGCCGAGTCCAGGAAGACCAGCGGGTACGCCGCCAGGGCCGCCACCACCAGCACGGCGGTGGTCCACGGCGGCAGCCGCCGGGCCCGCGACGGACGGTCCCCGGCCGGCGCCGACGCGGCCGGGGCGGGTGTGGTGGGTGTGCTCGTGGTGCTCATCGTGTCCCCAGCAATCCCTGCGGTCGTACCAGGACGACCACCAGATACAGGCCGAGCGCGGCGGCCAGCGTGTAGCTCGGGGCGTAGAGGCCGACCAGCCCCTGGGCGACCCCGACCAGCAGCCCGGCCAGGGCCGCGCCGGTGATGCTGCCGAAGCCGCCGAACGCCACCACCACGAACGCCATCAGCGCGAAGCTCACCCCGGCGGTCGGCGAGGCGGAGTACGAGTTCATCAGCAGCGCCCCGGCGACCCCGGTGGCGAGTCCGGCGATCACCCAGCAGAGCGCGTACATCTTCCGGGGGTCGATGCCCATCAGTGACGCCGCCGCCGGGTCCTCCCCGGCGGCGCGCACCGCGCCGCCGAGGCGGGTCCGGTTCATGAAGTACGCGACCGCGCCGGTGGCGAGCAGTGCGCCCACCGCCATGATCACCTGTGGGCCGCCGATCACCACCGGGCCGATCTCCCAGCGCAGGTCGGCCGCCCAGGGTCGGGGCACCGTCCGGGTGTTCGGCGTCCAGAGGAACTGGGCCAGGCCGCGCAGGAAGACCTGCAGCCCGAAGGTGACGATCACCTGGGCCAGCGGGGACCTGCCGAGCACCCGGCCGACCGCACCGACGTACATCAGCGCGCCGGTGAGCGCGATCGACACCCCGGCCAACGGAATGGAGAGCAACGGGTCGAGGCCGAGCAGCGACCAGGCGAAGAACGAGGTGTACATGCCGAGCATGACCATCTCGCCGTGCGCGAAGTTGACCACGTCCATGACCCCGTAGATGAGGGTCAGTCCGACCGCGACCAGCGCGAACACCGCGCCGATCAGCAGTCCGTTGACGATCGACTGGAGCAGGTCGCTCATGCCGTCCCCCGGGTCACTTCCGGGCCCCGTTCATCGGCCAGACCGGCTGCACGGAGGAGAGTTCGGCCGGGAAGACCACCCGGTACCGCCCGTCGATCATCTGCTCGACCACGCCGGCCGCACCGGTGTTCTGGCCCTTGTCGTCGAACCTGATCCCGGTCCACGGCATGATCGTCTGCTCGCCGGGGATGTCCAGGGCGCGCAGTGCGTCCCGGATCTTCGCCGGCTCGACCGACTTGGCGTTGTCGATCGCCTGGGCCAGCGCCAGTACGGCGGTGAAGGCCCGGGCCGAGTTCTCGGTCATCGGTGCCCCGTACCGCTGCTGGAACAGGTCGGCGACGGTCTTCGCGGCCGGTCGCTTCTCGGCGATCTCACCGGACCAGGCGGCCCGACTCGAGGCGCCGTCGGCCAGCGCGCCGAGACCGGTGACGAACGCCGGGTCGGCGAAGCCGCTGCCGTACGCGAGCAGTGCCGGCGGGTGGTAGTCGAGCTGGTCCAGCGTCTTCATCAGCTTGATCGCGGCGTCGGTGTAGGCGAGCACGAAGAGCACGTCGGGGTTCTTCCCGCGTACCTGGGCGACCTGGGAGCCGAGGTCGGCGGCGGTCGGGTCGAACGCCACGTTGACCGTGACCGGCAGGCCCACCTCGGCGGCGACCTTCTCGGTGACCCCGGCGCCGTCGTTGCCGAACTGGTCGTTGCTGTGGAAGATGCCGACCGTCCGGACCTGCTCGCCGGCGGCCTGCCGGGCCTTGAGGTAGTCGAACATCGACCGGGCGAACGTCTCGTCGGTCGGCCCGGTCCGGAAGAACCACTTCAGGCCACGTTCGGTGAGCGCCACCGAGGACGACGCCTCGTTGACGAACGGCACGCCGAGCCGCTCGGCGCGCTGGCTCGCGGTCAGCGTCACCCCGGACTGGTACGACCCGATCACCGCGGCCACCTTCTCGCTGGTGACCAGCCGGTCCACCTCACCGGCGCCGATCTCCGGCTTGCCCTGGGTGTCACCGGTGATCAGCTTGACCGGCGCGCCGCCCAGGCCGGGCAGGCCCTTGCCCGGTCCGAGTGGCAGGGCCAGTCCGGGGTGGTCGTTGTTGACGACGTCGACGGCGAGTTCCGCGCCGTGCAGGACGTCGGTTCCCTGGGTGGCGTTCGGTCCGCTCAGCGGCCACAACCCGGCGAGCTTCACCTCGTCGGTCGAACCGGAGTCGGACCCCCCGCACCCGCCGAGTCCGACGGCGAGCACGAGGGCGGCGCCAAAACTGACGATCTTGCGCATGGTCAGGCCTTTCTACTGACGGATGCAGGTGTGCGGACGGGCCCCTTGTTTTCGCTTCCGCGATCAGGAAGGGGTCCTTCCGATCGGCCGGGGCGGCCGGGGGCGGGGGCGGTCGTCACCCCCGGCCCCGGCCGGCGGCTCAGGAGACGGCCGCGCCGGCGGCCTTCACCAGGGCGACGGTCTGCTCGATCGTCTGGGCGCGGTCGGAGGCGAACGCGGGGTCGATGATGTCGAGCGGGTTCTGCGGGTAGACCAGCGAGGAGATGTGCAGGTGCCCGCCGGGTACGTCGGTCGCGCCGAGCGCGAGCCGCAGCCGGTTGGAGCGGTACATGCTCTCGTTCGAGAGGTAGTTGCCGCCACCGCCCTGCTGCGCCTGGGCGTCCGGGGACGGCCCGTTGTCGTGGCAGGAGACCTTGGCCGGGTCCGGCCGGGTGTTGCCGGTCCACTCGCAGATCCGCGGGTTGAGGGCCACCGGCCACGGCGTCGTACCCGCGTCGATCATCTGCTGGTACGGCAGCGTGGTCTCGATGAACTCGGGGTTCGGCTGCGGCTGCGGCCAGTTCGTCACCTGCGGTACGACCTCGGGCGTGCCCTCGTTGTTGTTGTCCGCGCTGCCGCCCCGCCAGGCGCCGGCCCACTGCTCGATCGCCATCCGGGCCCGGCCACCCTGGCTGATCGTCATGATCAGGTCGGCGCGTTCCCGGCTGTTCCGGGTCAGGTGCGGCCCGAAGGTGTCCTCGACGTAACCGAGGTCGAAGCCGCTCCAGGTCACCGGCAGCGAGACCGCCTGGATCTGCACGGTACGGTCACCGACCTGGTACTCCTGGCCGTCGAGCTGCAGCGCCGAGGCGCCGGACGGGTTGGAGCGGCGGATCTCCCCGTTGAGCTGGTACGGGTCGAAGCCGCTGACCAGTACCCGGGTCACGTTCCGGCTGGTCGAGAAGTCGGTCGACGAGATGCCCCGGGAGGCGTACTCGAAGGTCTTGAGCAGGGCGGCCCGGGCGGTGTCGGTCAGCCGGAACGCCGGCTGCCACTGGCGCAGGTCGCGGGTGCCGATCAGGCGGGCCCAGTAGAGCGGTCGGTCGTCGTACCGTTCGATGCTGCCCATCCACCGCTTGCCCTGGGCCCGCTCGGCCGCGGTCCGCCACAGCTGGGCGCCCCGGGTCTGGAGCAGATTGTCGGCCTGCTTGACCGAACGCACCTCGCACAGTTCGCGGGTCAACCGCGCGACGTACGGGGTGAAGCCGCCGATCTCGACCAGGGTGGTCGGCACCTGGACCCCGCCCGGGGCCGCCGGGGTGTCGATCCGGGTCTCCTCGTACGTCGTCGGGGCACTCCGGTCGTAACACTGTCCGGGGGTGCCGCCGTGACCGGCGAGGGGTGCCGGGCCGGCGTCGGCCGTTCCCGGCATCAGCACCAGCGAGGCGCCGATGGCGGTGGCGGCGATCAGCCTCATCCGCCCCCGTACACTGTCGGTTAGCTTCTGCACATTCAAAGTGATCCTGACCCTTCCTGGATAACCGCGTCGGTTCCGTCGTCCGGGCCCAACCAGGGGGACGGAGCCGGCGCGCTGACGGGTTGGTGCAGTTCCGCCCGGGGGATCGGGCGGCGTTTCGAGGTGCGGGAGTCGGTCACCGTCGGCGGGGCGGGCCTGCCCGGCCGTCGGTGACCGGTCCGGAGGCGCGGGTCGGAGGCCGCCGGTCAGAGCTGCTGGGTGTGGGCCGGGGGTGACGTCGCCTCAGCTGAACGCGGCGAGCCGTACCCCGGCGTCCTGTAGCGCGTCGCGGACCTGGCGGGCCAGGTCCACCGCGCCCGGGGTGTCTCCGTGTACGCAGAGCGAGCGGGGGTTGACGGTGACGCTGCTGCCGTCGACGGCGGTCACCCGACCGGTCGTCGCCATCTCGACGCAGCGCGCGGCCACCTCGGTCGGATCGGTGACCAGTGCACCCGGGCTGCCCCGCTTCGCCAGGCTGCCGTCGGGTCGGTAACCCCGGTCGGCGAACGCCTCGGGCTCGGCCGGCAGCCCGGCCTCCTCCGCCTGTCGCAGCAGGTGCGAGCCGGGCAGGCCGAGGATCGGCAGGCTCGGGTCGTACGCGACGACGGCGGCGACGACGGCGGCGGCCTGCGCCTGGTCGGTCACCGTACGGTTGTAGAGCGCGCCGTGCGGTTTGACGTACCGCACCCGGCCACCCTCGGCGCGGGCGATGCCGTCCAGCGCGGCGAGCTGGTAGAGCACGTCGTCGGCGAGTCGGTCGGGCTCGATGTCCATCGCCCGGCGGCCGAAGCCGGCCAGGTCCCGGTAGCCGACGTGGGCGCCGACGGAGACGTTGCGGCGCACCGCCTCGGCGCAGACGCGTCGCATGATCGTCGGATCGCCGCCGTGGAATCCGCAGGCGACGTTGGCGCTGGTCACGATCTGCAGGAGGGCGAGGTCGTCGCCGAGCTGCCAGACCCCGAAGCCCTCTCCGAGGTCGCTGTTCAGGTCGAGGGTGATCGACATTGCGCCTCCCGGGGGATGTGTGGTGAGGACCGCAGGTTCAGGTTGGCAGACTGTTGAACAATCCGTCAATGGTCATGTTGACTTGTAACCTCGTCGTAGCACGAACCCTTCTGCCGATTGAGGGCGCGAGAGAATGACGGACAATGACCGCGTGACGTGGCTGACGAAGCTGCAGGACGACCGGGCGCTGATCAGCCGGGCCAGCACCGCGCAACGGGTTGCCGAGATCCTGCGCGCGCGGATCACCGAGGGAGCTCTGCTCCCGGGCACCCGGCTCTCCGAGGAGATGATCGGCTCCGCGCTCGGTGTCTCCCGCAACACGCTGCGGGAGTCGTTCCGGCTGCTGATCCACGAACGACTCGTCGTACACGAGCTCAACCGGGGTGTCTTCGTCCGGGTCCTCGACGTCGAGGACGTGATCGACATCTACCGGGTGCGCCGGGTGCTCGAGTGCGCGGCGGTCCGCAACGCCCGGCAGAGCCCGCCGGGCGCGACGGAGGCGATCGAGGCCGCCCTGCTCCAGGGCGAACAGGCCGCCGCCGACCAGCGGTGGTTCGACGTCGGCACCGCCAACATGCAGTTCCACCAGGCCATCGCCGGCCTGGCCGGCAGCCCGCGGGTCGAGGAGATCATGCGGCAGACGCTCGCCGAGATCCGGCTGGCCTTCCACGTGATGGCCGCCCCGCAGACCTTCCACCAGCCCTATCTGGACCGGCACCGGGAACTGCTGCGGCTGATCCGCTCCGGGGACGTGGAACGCGCCCACGAGGTGCTCGACGACTACCTGCGCACCGCCGAACGCCAGCTCGTCGAGGCGTACCGCGAACGGATGGTGGCGGCCGTTCCGACCCCGCGGTAACGGCGCGGCCACCTCGCCGGCGAGCGACAGCGGCGGCCGGTCGTCCGGCCGCGGGTCCACCACGGGCGCGGACGTCACCTGCCGCGCCGGCCGCGCGCCTCACACGCTGTGCAGGGCGTAGACCCCACCGTCGGTGCCGGCACCGGCCGGGCCGCTCAGCGCGGCCCAGGTGGCGCCGTCCCAGGCGGCGACATGCGCCGCCGCCACCCCGCCGGCGGTCGTGAAGAACCCGCCGGCGACCAGCCGTCCGTCGTGGACCGCGAGCGACAGGACGGTGTCGTCGGTGCCGGTGCCGCCGGGGCCGGCCAGCCCGGCCCAGGCCGTGCCGGTCCACCGCGCGAGGTAGTTCGTCACGGCGCCGCCCGCCTCGCTGAAATGTCCGCCGACGACCAGCGCCCCGTCGTGTACGGCGAGCGCGCGCCCCTCGGCGTCCAGCCCTCCGCCGAGCGCCGCCCAGGCACCACCATCCCACCGGGCGATCCGGGCCGCCGGCACACCCCCGGCCTCGGTGAACCCGCCCGTCGCCACCAGCGCACCGGAGAAGACGGCCAGCGCCAGCACCTCGCCGTTGAACCCGGTGCCCAGGGTCGACCACGCCTGCCCGGTCCACCGGGCGATCCGGTTGGTGGCGAGCCCGCCGGCCTGGCTGAAGCCGCCCGCGACGATCAGCGCACCGTCGTGTACGACCAGGTCCGAGACCGGACCCACGTCGACGCCGGTGCCGGCGGCGCCGGTCAGTGGGTGCCACCGGGTGCCGTCCCAGCGGGCCACGTGGTTCGCGGCCACCCCGCCGGCGGTGAGGAACTGCCCGCCGACGACCAGGTCCCCGTCGAAGACCGTGAGTGCGTCGACGAAGTCGAGCGGGGTGCTCATCACCCCGGTGCCGGCCGGCCCGGTCAGCGGCGCCCAGGCACTGCCGTCCCACCGGGCTATCCCGTTCACCCGTACCCCGCCGGCGGTCAGGAAACTGCCGCCGACGACGAGGTCACCCTGGTAGACGGTGAACGCGGTGACCGGACCGTCCGGTCCGGCGCCCGGCACGCCGGACCACGCCGTACCGGACCAGACCGCGACCCGGTCGACGGTCGTCCCGCCGGCCCGGGTGAAGGTGCCGCCGGCGTACAGCCCGGGTGCGGCGGCGACCGCCCGACCAGCGGCCGCCGCCGGGGCACCGTCGGTGGGGCCGGCCGCGGCGACGCCCACGGCACCGAGGACGAGCGTGTGGGCGGCGACCAGCGCCAGAACGCGGCGTCCGCACCGGCGACGCGCCGGGGATGTGCCGGGTTCGCTCATGGCCGCTCCCTCCGCCAGGTCCGCCCGACCGGGGTCGGATCCTGCCACGAAAGATATATGAATATCTATTTGTCGGCAATTCCGGCCGGGCCGGATCACCGGTTCCGGACCGCCCGGGTACGACGGTTGTTCGCCTTCCGGATCGCGTCGACGAGTTCCGCCTTGGTCATCCGGGAGCGGCCCCGTACGTCAAGCCGCCTCGCCACGTCCATCAGGTGTTCCTTGGTCGCGTTCGCGTCCACCCCACCAGCGGTACCGGTGGACCCGGCCGGCCTGCGCCGGGCCGTCTGGGCGTCGCTCGGCCCCTTGCGCCCCTTGGCCTCCCAGTGGTCGCCGACCTTCTCGAACGAGTGCTTCACCGCGGCGAACGCGGTACGGTGCGCCCGCTCCCCCTCCCCGTACGACTCGACCGCCGAGTCGTGTGCCTTCGCCCAGGTGTCCCGGGCCTTCTTCGGTGACCGTCTCAGGGTGCTGGGCATCTCCTCACGAGCCGGCATCACTGCCTCCTCCGGATCTGTCGGCCCTGCCCTCCGGCAGGGCCCGTACCCGGTGAACGGTGCCCTACCACCGACCGGGATAAACCGCCCGGCGCGCCTGCGGCCCGAGCGGTCAACCGTCCCCGGGGTCGAACGGTCAGCCGCCCCGGGTCGGGTGGTCGAGGAGACAGAACTCGTTGCCCTCCGGGTCGGCGAGCACCACGAACGGCTCGTCGCCGCGCTGTCCCACGTCGGCCCGACGCGCACCCAACCCGATCAGCCGCGCGACCTCGTCGGCCGCCACGCCGTCCCGTACGGCGAGGTCCAGGTGGAGCCGGTTCTTGCCCGCCTTCACCGGCGCCGTCGGCTGCAGCCAGACCGACGGCACCGTCGGCGGCGCACCGTCGGGTGGGCAGAGCTTGACGCTGCCGTCGTCCTTCGGCACGCACCGGTAGCCCAGCGCCCGGGACCAGAACCGGGCCATCAGGTCAACATCCCGTACGTCCAGCGTGTACTGGCTGACGAATGCCGCCACGCCACACCTCCTCGATCTGTCGATGGCCCCCGCTCCGGTCCTCGTACCCGGCCCGGCGGCGATCCATCCCGATCCGTCGCCGGGCCGTCGACCACCGGCCCCGGCGGGCAGCCGCGTCACCGTCCGGTCCGACCGCCCGGCTCCGCACCGCCTGACCAGGTTTTCCGCCGGTACGCCGAGGGAACGGAGAGCCCTGGGAAGGGACTCCCGATCCGGGACAACAACCCTGATGAGCGGAGATCTCCACATGGCGCGACAGATCGTTGAGGAGAAGATGTCGTCGAACCGTCGGGAGGAGCCGTCGACACGGCGGTGGCTACGTAACAACGCCCTCGCTCTGACGATGTTCGGCGCGTTCCTGCTCTTCCTCGTCCTGCAGAGCATCTTCGGCTGGCAGACCCACAACGAGGAGCTGACCCAGTTCGGCGCGGCGCCCCAGGGCTACCTGCACTATCTCGGCACCGGGCACTTCGCGGAGGCGGTCTTCGAGAACTGGGAGTCGGAGTTCCTCCAGATGGGCGGCTACGTGCTGCTCACCGCCTATCTGATCCAACGCGGCTCGTCGGAGTCGAAACCCGAGCCGGACACCGACCGGCCCGAGGACCACGCCCGCAACGCCAAGCCGAACTCCCCCTGGCCGGTGCACGTCCGGGGCGTGGCGCTCACCCTGTACCGCAACAGTCTCTCCATCGCCCTGCTGCTGCTCTTCGCGCTCTCCTTCGTCTTCCACCTGCTCGGCGGCACCGCCGAATTCAACGAGCAGCAGCGCCTGGAAAGCGGCGCGCCGGCGATCAGCGCCTGGCAGTTCCTGCAGACCAGTGACTTCTGGTTCCAGTCGATGCAGAACTGGCAGAGCGAGTTCCTCGCCGTCGGCGCGCTCGTCGTGCTCAGTGTCTTCCTGCGTCAACACGGCTCACCGGAGTCCAAACCGGTCACCACCCCGCACCACGAGACGGGCGCCTGACCCCGACGGCGGGGCCGGGCCGCCGGACGGGCGGTCGGGTCACGCCGCGCGCCCCACCAGGTTGGCGAGTTGATCGACAATCGGGGATGGGCGGGTCCGCCTCCGTCACCGGCCACCGTCCGGGCACGACCAGCGGCCGACCTACGATGGAACCGGCCAGGGGGGCGGAGGGCGACGGCGGGAGGGCTGACCGGTGCCGAGTTGGTACGAGTCCCGGATCGAACGCCAGATCCGCGAGGCGCAGGAGCGAGGCGAGTTCGACAACCTCCCCGGTGCCGGCAAACCCCTGCCCGGCTACGGTACGGGCTACGACGAGAACTGGTGGATCAGGGACTGGATCCGTCGGGAGGAACTGACCGGGCTGGCGCCGACCTCACTGAAGATCCGCAAGGAGGTCGAGGAGCTGCCGCGGCGCCTGGCGAAGGAGTCGACCGAACAGGCGGTCCGGGCTGTCGTCGCCGAACTCAACCAGCGGATCCTGCTGGCCCGTCGTGGCCTGGTCGACGGACCTGCGGTGGTGCTGCCGACCCTCGACGTCGAACGGGCGGTCGAGGCCTGGCGCCGCCGTCGGAACGGCACGGACCGGCCGAAACGCTAGGAGAACGGGCCGGCCCTCCGCACAGCGGGCCGGACCTCCCCCGGCCAGGGCACGCCTCGGGGAGCAGCCGGGGCGATCCGGTCGATACGCCGGACGCCGCAGGCAATTGCCGGCCACCGAGCGGCATATTCCGCATCGCCGGCGGCCCCTACCCACCAAGACTCCGCGACACGGCCGCAAGTCACAGTGTCGGTTGTCGTTGGCTCGCGGTATCGCGACGCCGATGCCGAACCTGACGCAGGCAATCCGCCCAGGCCGATTGTCTGAACCGGTTCATGGCCCTGTCTGCACCACCCACGATGACGAGGCAATCTCTCCTTCAACGCCAGGAGCAGCCCAAATAGGGTCTGCACCCTGAACCGGTTCACGCGCTTAACAGTTCAGTTCCCCCGCATCGTTGTCACGTCGTTGACACGGCCGTAACCCACAGGTACTTTCCCTGCAAGTCGCGCTGCCCTCCCCTTCCTCGCGGAAGCGCGAAACGACGCATCGCGCAACGTCTTTGTGGACACCGAGAGGTGGGACGCGCATATGAGGAAGTACGCATTCGCCGGTGTGGCACTCGTACTGTCGCTGGCCCTGGCGGGCTGCGGCGGGGACGACGGCGGCTCCGACGACACGGTGTCCGGCGAGATCACGGTGCTGACCCAGCGCACCGACATCGTCAACACCGTCTTCCAGGAGTACAAGAAGACGTTCGAGGCGAAGTACCCGGGGACGACGGTCAAGTTCGAGGCGATCACCGACTACGAGGGTGAGATCCGGATCCGGATGAACACCCGGGAGTACGGCGACGTCCTGCTCATCCCGAACTCCGTCACCGCCGACATGCTGCCGACCTTCTTCGAGCCGCTCGGCAGCGTCGACGACCTTGACGATAAGTACCGGTTCGTCCGCAGCGAACAGAGCTTCGAAGGCACCGTCTACGGCCTCGCCATCACCGGCAACGCCCAGGGCTTCGTCTACAACAAGAAGGTGTGGCAGCAGGCGGGCATCACCGCGCCACCGAAGACCCCGGCCGAGTTTCTCGCCGCGCTGGCCGCCATCCGGGACAGGACCGACGCGATCCCGCTCTACACCAACTACAAGGACAAGTGGCCGCTCGGCCAGTGGGAGGGCGGCCGCGGTGTGATCAGCGGCGACCCGGAGGCGGCGATCAAGCTGGGTCGGGACGACGCGCCCTGGGCACCCGGGCAGGAGCACTTCGTCCTCGACTCGCTGCTCTTCGACGCCGTGGCCCAGGGGCTGACCGAGCCCGACCCGACCACCACGAACTGGGAACAGTCGAAGGGCCTGCTCGGCACCGGCAAGGTTGCCACCATGATGCTCGGCTCGTGGTCGATCGTGCAGATGCAGGACGCGGCCCCGAACAGGGCCGACATCGGCTACCTGCCCTTCCCGAACCAGGTGAACGGCAAGTTCCACACCGTGATGGGTGGGGACTACAAGAACGCGATCAATACCAACTCGAAGAACAAGGCGACGGCCCGGGCCTGGATCGACTGGTTCGCCAACGAGTCGAACTACGCCGTGGACCAGGGCGGGATCTCGCCGGTGATCAGCCAGGCGATGCCGACGACGCTGGCCGACCTGACCGCCGCCGGCACCGAGTTCATCGAACTGGCTCCCGCGCCGAGGGGCGAGGAGGGGTTGGCCGACAAGATCGGCAACGAGGCCGAGATCGCCCTCTACGACGGGGCGTACCGGCAACGGATCGTGGACGCGGCCCGGGGGGCGAGAAACGAGACCAAGGAGCAGATCTTCGCCGACCTCAACAAGAAGTGGGCGCAGACCAGGGCCAAACTCCGGTAGCCGGTCGTCCCTGGTGCTGACGGCCGGCGAGGGTGTGCGGGGTTCCGGGCCCCGTACAGCGCACCACGTGGCCGATGCAGTCCCGGCCCGGGACCTGACCGGAAGGTGGGCGTACCAGATGGTGACTCCGACGAACACCGCGAGCCGGGTGCCCGGGCCACCCGCCGGGCGGTGGCGCCTCGGACCGACCGGGCCCCGACGGCAGCCGCCACGACGCCGCAAGCGGGTCGTCACCCCGTACCTGTTCCTGCTGCTTCCGGTGGCGCTGCTGGCGACCTTCACCTACATCCCGGTCGCCAACATGTTCTGGTACAGCGCCACCTCGTGGAACGGGCTCAGCCCGACCAAGGAGTTCGTCGGCGTGGGAAACTACGTCGAGATCCTCACCCGGCCCGAGCTCTTCGGCGTGCTGCGGGTCAGCCTCTACTACATCGGCGCGTCCGTACTGCAGATCGCCCTGGCGCTCTACTTCGCGACCGTCCTCAGCTTCAACGTCAGGTTCCGGAACCTCTTCAAGGGGATCATCTTCTTTCCGTACCTGATCAACGGGGTCGCGATCGCGATGGTCTTCCTGTACTTCTTCCAGCCCGGCGGGACCCTGGACTCGGCGCTCCGGCTCCTCGGACTCGGTGGACTGTCCCAGCAGTGGCTCGGCGACCCAGAGGTGATCAACTATTCGCTGGCCGGGACGTCGGTCTGGCGTTACCTGGGGCTGAACTTCGTGCTCTTCCTCGGCGCCATCCAGTCGATACCCGCCCAGCTCCACGAGGCGGCCGAAATCGACGGCGCGAACCGCTGGCACCAGTTCCGCTACCTGATCCTGCCCGGCATCCGGCCGATCATCGGACTCTCGTTCATCCTGGCCATCTCCGGCTCGCTCGCCGTCTTCGAGATTCCGTGGATCATGACCGGCGGGGCCAACGGCAGCGAGACCTTCGTGATCCAGACCGTCAACATGGCGTTCCGTTACCACAAGGTGGGGCTGGCCTCGGCGATGGCCGTGATCCTGCTCCTGATCGTCCTGCTGGTCACCTGGGTGCAACGCCGGGTCGTTCCCGACGAGAGGGTGAACCTGTCGTGAGCCTGACCGACGATCGCGCGGTGGACCGGATCGGCCGTGCTGGCCGACGGCTGGCCCGGGTCGGCCGTCGAGATCGGCCGGCGCGGCGACCGACGCCCGGCCGACGGCACCGGCCCGAGGGGATCGCAGCCCGGCTGGCCGTCGTCCTGAAGTACCTCTCCCTGCTCGGGGCCGCGCTGCTCGTCCTGCTGCCACTGCTGGTGCTCTTCATGGCCTCGCTGAAGACGAACGACGAGTTCGTCAACGGCGCCCCGTTCGACGCCCCCGGCAACTGGTTCAACCTCGACAACTACGTCACGGCGTTCACCCAGGGCGGCATGCTGCGCGCCTTCGCCAACACCAGCCTGATCCTGCTCGTCTCACTCGCCGGCACGGTCCTGATCGGCTCGATGGCGGCGTACGCGCTCGACCGATTCGAGTTCCGGCTGCGTCGTACGGTCATCGGGTTGTTCCTGCTCGCCACCCTGGTGCCCGGAGTGACCACCCAGGTGGCGACCTTCCAGGTGGTCAACCAGCTCGGCCTGTTCAACACCCGCTGGTCGGCGATCGCCCTGTTCCTGGGCACCGACATCATCTCGATCTACATCTTCCAACAGTTCCTCCGCAGCATCCCCCGGGAACTCGACGAATCCGCCGCCATCGAGGGCGCGGGCCACCTGACCATCTACTTCAGGATCATCCTGCCGCTGCTGAAACCCGCGATCGCCACCGTGGTCATCGTCAAGGGCATCGCCATCTACAACGAGTTCTACATCCCGTTCCTCTACATGCCGGACAGCGAACTCGGGGTGATCTCGACCTCGCTGTTCCGGTTCAAGGGACCGTTCGGCGCGCAGTGGGAGGTGATCTCCGCCGGGGTGATCCTGGTCATCGTCCCCACCCTGATCGTCTTCCTGCTGCTGCAACGCTTCATCTACAACGGGTTCACCAGCGGAGCGACCAAGTGACGGCATCCGCCGTGACGGCCGGGCCGGCCGATCGGCGGCGACCGGGCACCGGCCCCGGAAACCGGGCGACCTCCGCTACCCTACGACGGCCCGCTTCCGTTCACTGATCTCTGGAGCAGCCGTGGCACGCGTTCTTGATGCGACGGACGGACACCCCGACCCGGCGTCCTCCCCCGCCGGCTCCGCCGCGCCCGAGGAGGATGGCGCGGACGCCACCGAGGACAGCGCCTCCGGCCGGCACGACGACGACAGCCCCGACGCCGGCGCGGGAACCACGGCGGGTACGGGCGGCCCGGCCGGACCGGCGCAGGTCCCGGCCGCCGTGGCACCCGTCTCCGACGCGTACGACCCCGGGGTACGCGCCGACCGGCTGCGTCGGGGCCTGGTCGCGGTACGTCCGCTGCTCATCGCCGCCGCCGTCGGACTCGTGGTGCTCGGCATCCAACTGCTCGCCATCCTCGCCGGGGACTACCACCCGTTCTCCGGGCGGGTCCAGTACGGGTTGCGGGCCGGCTCGCTCGTGGTCGGGGCCGTGGCGGTCACCGCGGTCTGGTGGGCCCGGCGTCGTGGACAGTCCTGGGACGCCGACCTGATCCCGGCCCTGTTCGGCGGTCTCGGCGCGCTGACGCTGCTGGTCGGACTGCACGGCACCCCGTACGACCTGTACGCCCTCGACGGCGACCAGTTGTTCCGGACCGCGGCGGTCACCCGGTTCGGAGACTCCTGGTGGGGCGGTGACTACACCTACCGTGGTCTGCCGGCGTACTACGCGCCGACGTACTTCTGGGTGCTGGGCCGGGCCGGGGACCTGGCCGGCGTCGTGCCGTGGCACATGCTCAAGTACGGCACCATCGCGGTCACGTTCCTCGCCCCGATCGTGTCCTACCTGCTGTGGCGGCGAATCGTCACCGCCCGGGTCGCCGCGCTCATCTCCGTGGTGCCCTTCCTCGTCCCCGGTCTCGGCGAGACCTACGCCTGGATCGTCCTCGTGGCGTTCGTGCCCTGGTGGCTGCAGGTGGGGCACGGGTTGACCCGGTCCGGGCTACGGCGTTGGCACCCGCTGGTGCTCGGCGCCATCGGCGCGGTCCTGTTCACGGTCTACTACTATTTCTTTTTCATCATTCCGGTCGCGCTCGTCCTGCACCTGCTGTGGAACCGCCGGCAGGGCCGGATCGCCTGGGGCGACCTGACCCGGCCGCTGGCCGTGCTCGGCGTCTCGGCCCTCGGCTCGAGTCCCTACTGGGCACCGCTCGCCTGGAACTTCCTGACCTCGGCACACTTCGAGTCGTTGAACAACCGGTGGATAACCCTGCAGTCGGGGCGGCTCGCCCTACCGATGCTGGAGCCCTCGGTAATCGGGGTGCTCTGTCTAATCGGTCTGGTCTTCCTGGTGGTGACGGCCCGCGAGGCACTGTCCCGGGCGCTGCTGGTCCTCCTGGTGTCGACGTACGTCTGGCACGCGGTCGGTTTCCTCTTCCTGGTCGTGTCGAAGCCATTGATGTCGTTCCGGATGCGTGAACTGGTGCCGGTGATCCTGCTCGCGGCGGCGGCGATGGCCCTGGTGCGCGTGGCCGGCTACGCCCACCGCCACCTGACCGCCGCCGTGGTCGGGCGGCTCGCGGCCACCGGCGGGGTGCTGCTCGCGGTCTTCGCCGGCGACCGGTTCGTCGACGTCGTCCTGGCGGACATCCACCACGCGCACAACCGGACCCTGCCGAACGGGCAGCTGCCGGGATTCCACCGGCCCGAGGCGGTGGCCTGGAAACCCGCGCCGGCCCGGTTGAGCGAGATCATCGACGCCCGCTACCAGGGGCCGGGCCGGCCGGTGGTGCTCACCGCCAACTCGGACCTGATGGCCCTCTACCCCTACTACGGCTTTGTGCAGTTCAACGCCAACTACAGCCATCCCACCGGCCGGTTCAAGCAACGCCTGGCCTTCCTCACCGAGCTGGGCCGGTCCGCAAGCCCCGCCGAGTTCGCCGCGCGCCTGCGGGACAACCCGTACGACCGGGTCGACGTCATCGTGCTGCCGGTCAAGGACGACAAGCTGCTCTTCAGGTACCGCGCCGACGAGTTCCCGTTCGGCACCAACCCGCAGGAGATCAGCCTTCCGAGGAACCTGGTGCAGCCGGAACAGTTCGACATCACGATGGTGGATGGCACCCTGGTCGCGGTACTCCGGCCGCCGGCAACTGGCGGATAATCCGACGGCCGGCCCGGTCACGGCGAGATCGTGACCGGGATCCGTACCGTCGTCTGGTCGACGTCGGACGTCCGGATCGTCACCGCCGCCTCCCACGCACCGGGCAACGGCACCGTGACCGTGCCGAGGTGATGACCGGGCCCGGCGGCCCGCAGTGACACGTCGAGCGGACCCAGGTCGCGCTCTGCCAGCCGGAGCGCGACCCGGATCTCCGGCACCTCCTTCGGCCGGCCGGCCGGATCCAGGATCGACACGTGTGCGGTGACGTCGCCGACCCGGCGCGGCAGCAGGTCGAAGAGGAGCAGTCCCTCGGCGGCGGGGCCGGAGCCGGCGTCGAACCGGACCGGCCCCCGGTTGGTCTCGGCCGTAGCCGCGGTGCCCGCCGGCGCGGCCGGTCCGGCGGCGCCGGCCGGTGGGCCGGCCAGCCGGTCCGCGTACGCGCCCCGGGCGGGCGGGGTCGCGACCAGCGCCGCGGTCACGCCCAGGACGGCCAGCCCCAGGACGATCTCGAACGAGATCCGGCGTCCGAAGTGGTAGAGCTGGTGCGGATCCGGATCGGACGGCCCGACCCGGCGGGTCGGAGCGGTCGCCGGTCCGCCTCCCGAACCGGTCCGACCACCCGTCGACGCGCCGACCTTCATGTCCGGGGTGCCCGTCGACGCGCCGGTCCGCCCCGCCGGGCCGCCCGCCGCCCCGTCCGCCGCAGTGCCGGCCTTCAACACCGCAGCGCCGGCCGTCACCACCGGAGCGCCGGCCTTCAGCGCCGGAGCGCCCGTCGACGCGCCGACCTTCACCGCCCGGGGACCGACCCGTACCGCTGGGGTGTGGTCCGGCCTGGTCGGGGCTGCCCCCGGCGGCCGGGCGGTGCGGCGAACGACCGGAACGGCGGCGGCCGGGCGGCCCGGATAGTGCCGCCGCACCCAGGACCGGGCCAGCGTGCCCAGTGCGAGCAGCACCAGGACGAGGCTCAGTTTCACCAGCAGCAGCCGTCCGTAGGGCGTCTCCAGCAGCGCGGGCAGGCTGCCCACCTGTCGCCAGAGCTGGAACATCCCGGTGACGACCAGCAGTCCGACGCTGACCTGGGCGCTGCGGGAGAAGGCCGGTACGGCGGTACGCATCGCCGAGACGTCCCTGGCCGGCAGCAGCACCCCGGCCAGCACGACCAGGCCGCCGAGCCAGACGGCCATCGCGACCAGGTGGACCACGTCGGAGACCAGCGCGGGCACCCGGTACTCCCCCGCCGCGCTGTGGTTGGCGACTCCCCAGGTGACCGCGAGTCCGGCGCCGACGAGCAGGACGGCAACCGGAGGCAGCACCCGGGCCGCCGGCCGACGCGGGCCGCTCCCCGCCCCGGTGCCGGTGCTGGGCCGGCGGGTCAGCACCAGCAGGGCCGGGATCAGCAGGATCAGCAGCCCGGTCCGGACGATCAGCGCCACGCCGAGCCGGGTGTCGAGGGTGGTGGCCAGGAGCGCGCCGTCGAACGCGCGGCGAAGCGGCAGGTCGGCGACGTACGGGCCGTACGCGAGAAACGCGGCCAGCCCGCTGACCAGCGACGCCGCCCACCCCAGCCAGAGCAGCCGTCGTACGCCGCGTCGCACGGCACCGGCCGGCCAGGCGTACGTCACGAAGAAGGCGACACCGACCAGCAGTGCCAGGGCGGCGAAACCGGTCCACCGGAGGACGCCGTACGCCGGCCCGGCACGGGACCCGGAGGATCCGGCGCCCGGGGCCCGATCCGTCGCGGCGACCGGGCTGCCGGCGGCCCCGACGCTGAACGTGAAGGCGCCGCCGACCGGGTGGCTGTCCGCGGAGGTGACCCGCCAGGCCACCGTGTAGCCGCCGTCGGGCAGGGCGGCCGGAAGCGGCACCTCCACGGTGGTGGCGTCACCGGGCGGATGGCCCGGTACGCCCACCGACACCGGTTCACCACGGCTGTCGAAGAGTCGTACGCCCTCGACCGGGATCGTCACCGGCTCGGTGAACTGCAGTCGCAGGCGCTCGGGTGGGCGCTGGTACACCTGTCCCTGGGCGGGGACGGACCGGACCAGTTCGGCGTGTGCCCGGGCGGGGGCCGGTCCGGCCAGCGCCCCCAGGGCCGTACCGGCGAGCACGGCGAGCAGCACGGCGACGGCCGCGACACGGTGGAGCCGGAGGGCGGCCACGCCTCGGTGGAGCCGGCGGGTGGCGACCTGGAATGTCCTCGGCGTGACGGGTGGGCCGGTGGGAAGGGCGGGCGGCCGGCTCGGGTGACGGGGCATCGTGCGGGTCCTCTCGGGGCGGGCGGCGCGTACCGGCCCGGCGTCGCGGGGCCGGGCCGGTACGCGGGAAGGGAGTGTGACGGTTCAGCCGGCTACGCCGTCACGTCGAGGACCGTGACCAGCCCGATCATCCCGTCCGGTCCTTCCGAGTGGGAGAAGATGTGGCAGTGGAACAGCCACTTCCCCACCTCTCTGGGCTGGAAGATGATGTCGAAGGTCTGTCCCGGTGCCACGGTCAGCGTGTCCACCGTGTAGGGCGAGGCGAGTTTGATCCCGTCCTGGGCGACCACCTGGAACGACATCCCGTGCAGGTGCATCGGGTGGACCATCTCCGGCCCGGTGCCGATCAGCCGGATGTGCACCCGCTGCCCCAGCTTCGCGGCCAGCGGCGTGGTCGAGGGGTACGACCTGCCGTTGATCGTGAAGCCGTTGGATCCGTCCCCGATGGCGAGGGTGTAGTGCTTGTCGGCGGCGATGTCGCCCAGGGTCGGGGTGACCACCAGGGCGCCGTACAGACCCTTGCCGACCTGGCCGCCGCCCATGTGTGAGTGGTACCAGTGGGTGCCGGTGGTCTTGGCGGTCCACTCGTAGACGTAGGTCTCCCCCGGCATGATGTGCGGCTGGGTGAGATCGGGTACGCCGTCCTGAGCGTTCGGCAACTCCATCCCGTGCCAGTGCACCGCGGTGTGCTCCGGCAGGTTGTTCTGCACGATGAACCGCAGCTTGTCGCCCTCGTTCACCTTCAGGGTCGGTCCGGGGACGATGCCGTTGAAGGCGTACGCCGGTCTGACCACCCCGGCCGACACCTCCAGGTTCAACGGGGCCATGCAGAGTTTGAACACCTTGACCCCGCCGACCGTCTCGTACGTCGCCAGCCGGGTGCCGTCGCCCTGCTCGGCGCCGACGGTCGGGCTCTGGCAGGGCGGTGCTCCCGGCGGCGGCCCGGTCGGGGTCGGGGTCGGGGTCGGCCCTCCGGTGGGGGTGGGCGTCGGCGTGGCGGTCGGGGTCGGCGTCGGACCGGCGGTGGTGGGCCGGGGTGTGGTCGGGGTGGGCCCGGCGGTGGTCGGCGGCGTCGACCCGGCGTTGATGGTGCCGAGCATGTACGGGTGGTTGCCGCAGAAGTAGGAGTACGAGCGGGCCGCGGTGATGGTCACCGTGAAGCTGGCGCCCGGCGGCAGGTCGGGCGAGGTGAAGTCACCCCGGATCATGTGCAGGGTGCCGTCGGTCTCCTGGTTGACGAAGGTCACGGTGTCCCCAGGGGCGACGTTGAGCACCTCCGGGGAGAAGGTGAAGTTCCGGATCGTGACCGTGTGGTTGGCGGCCATCGCGGCCTGTGGGGCGAAGATGGCCGCGCCCGCCGCGATCACCGCGAGGGCGAGCAGGGCGGATACGACGAGCCGCCGGACCGGCGGCGAGGTGGTTCTCAGCACCTGCCGGAGGACGGCGAACCGCCGTCCCGGCAAGCTCAGGTCGGACATGGGGTCTCTCCTCGTCTACGCTTCCTGGGAGCGCGCGGCATCGCGGGCCGGCCGGCACCCGTCGAAGGCGGGTCGGCTGCCCGGCGCCACACGATGTGAGCCGCCCCTGAGCGAGGGAGGGACCGTCCGCTTCACGGTCCCTCCCTCCCACTGAACCTTCTGAGGAAGGTTCACTCGTCGGGGTCGGGAGTGTCAGGAGCAGATGCCGGTGTTGATCGGGTTCAGCTGGGCACAGGTGAGCTGGTCGGCCATGGCGGCCGGGGTGTTCTGGACCCAGCCGTTGTAGACGATCGGGAACGCGAAGACGCCCTGACCGCCCATGCCGTTGTAGCCGGTGACGGTGTCGTCGGTGGCCGTGCCGGCCGCCGCGTCGAGCACCATCCGGCCGACCACGGCCGCGTCGGCGGGGTTGCCGTCGCCGTTGGGATCGCCGTCCACCACGGCCATCGCGTTGGAGAACTTGCTCGACACGTAGGCGTAGTAACCGCCGCCCCGCTTGGCTCCGAAGTTGATGCCGTGGCAGCCGGAGTCACAGGGCAGGGTTTTCACCACCTTGTCGGTCTCGGTGTCGATCACCATGACGTTGCTGGTCAGCGTGTTGGCGACCAGGACGTACTGGCCGTCGGGACTGACCGGGATCTGGATCGGCAGGCCACCGAAGGGTCCAGTGGTGGCGCCGCTGACCGGGTCGTAGGTGTCCCACAGGTCGATCGCCTTGTAGCCGACGGTGCCGCCGCTGTCGGCGCGGCAGGCCGGCCCGGCCAGCGATATGCAGGAGACGCTCTGGCCGAGGAAGTTCGCCACGTAGTACTTGGAGCTGTCCGGCATCATGCCGGTGGCGATCGGCAGTTCCTCGGTCTGCATCTTGGTGATGGCCCCGGTCGGTACGTCGACCACGGTGGAGTCGTGGTGGTTGACGTTCGGGGTGACCATCGTCTGGCCGTCCGCGCTCATCCAGTGTGCGTGTGGGTGGGCCGGGGTCTCGCCCGGTCCCTGCACCAGGATCCGCCGGTCGACCGCGGTCGCCCCGGGACTCAGTTCGACCACCGCGTTACCGCCGTTGATGGCGACGTGCAGCTGGTCGGTGTCGGCCCGGGTCATCACGTGTGACGGATCCGGGCCGACCTGGATGGTCCGGACGAGTTGCCCGGTGGTGCGGTCGAAGACGGTGAGCCGGTCGGAGAACCACTCGGTCTGGTAGATGTACCGCCCGTCCCGGTCGCTCCACATGTTGTGCGGGTTGTTCATGTTGATCTGCGGCAGCGCGACCTTCCGAGCCACTGTCCAGTTGACCACGTCGACCTTGGTCGCCGCCCCGGACTTGGACTTGCCGGCGAACTGTTCCATCTGGGTGTCGACCCAGACCTCGCCGACGCCGGGGACCGCCGGTCGCTGGGTCAGCGCCGGCAGGGTGACCCCCTCGTTGAACTTGCTCTCGTAGAAGGCGTCCAGGAGCGGCACCAGCACCGGCTGGCCGGCGGCGTCGTACATCAGGATCGGGGCCGGCGGGTACGACGGGTTCCACGCCCGCTCCTCGGTGTTGCTGTACGTCTGCCAGTTGGTCGGCGAGGTGATCCGGAAGAACTTCTGCACCAGCTGCTGCACCACGTCGGACGAGCTGGGCACCACCATGCCGCCCTTGACCGCGACGTTGAGCTGGCGGCCGAAGTCGAGACCCGGGGTCAGCGGGTCGTCGACCACCACCGCGCCGAGCATGTACGGATGGATCTTGCAGGCCCAGGCGTACAGCCCCGGTTCGGCCAGCGACGTCTCGACGTCGCCGATGAACGCACTGCCCTGGTCGAACTCCGGTGCCCCGACCGGCCAGATGAGGCTGGTGACCGAGTGCGCCGAAGCGGCGTCCGGGGCCGCCACCTTGAACTTCGCCTTCGGGACCAGGCTCAGGTCCCGGGGGGCGATCTCCTGCAGGTCCGCCAGGGTGTCCATCAGGCTGAGCCCGACCGGCAGGCTGGACAGCGGCACCGCGTCGCTGGCGCTGCTGCCGGTCAGTTGCTGCCGCAGCTGGTTGACCTGGGTCTTGGCCCGCTGCACGGTGGGGTTCAGGAAGCCCAGCACCCCACCGGCGTCGTCGATCGCGTCGTTGAGCTCGTCGAGGTTGAGCAACGTGGTGAGGTCGACCCCGAGCTGGCCGAGCAGCGGTGCGTCACCGTCGATGATCGGCAGGTTGAGCAGCTCGCCGAGGTTGCCGTTGAGCAGCGGAATGCTGTCCAGCGGCAGGTCGAGCAGCCGGGTCCGGGGCGTCACCGCGACGCCGAGCGAGTTGGTGCCGAACAGGGTCGCGCCGGTGTCGAACCAGGCGCCCTGGTTGTCGGTGAGGTCGAACATGACGGGTACGCCGACACCGACCGGGTTGGCGCGGGCCGACACCGGCACACCGAGCCCGGCGACGATCAGGACCGGCACCATCAGCCGGGCCCACCGTCGCCGGGTGGCTCTGCGGCGTGCGGCACGCACACCATCGGGTGGGGGGTGCATATCTGCTCCTCCTGGACGGGATGGGGGGACGGGGGCGTCCGGCGCGGATGCGCGGGCCGCCACCGCGGGCGCCGGTCGAACCGGCGGTGGCCGGGTCGTCCGTTCGGCCCAGCCACACCCGACAGCAGGCCAGTCAGCGGTTACACGGATTCGCCAGGAGCGCGAAAGACTCGATTAACGAAAGTCTTCAATGCCCTGCTCGCGGATGTGCACGGGACGAAACACCGCTGATCGCGAGCGGCGCGGCACCGTCCGAAATGGCCGGTAGCCGGTGGACGGTCGGCCGAGGCGGCCTGACCGATCGGCCGATCGTGGGATGGCCGGTCGACCCAGGCATCGACAGGGGTCACCGCACGGCATCCAGCAGCAAGGGTAACCCGGGATACTCACAGCCGCCCACCCGGATCCCGGCCGCCGGAGAATCCGGCACATCGCGCGCGCCCCGGCCGGGCGCCGGCACCAATGGTATCGATCATCATAATTCGATACGATCCGCGATCAGTGATTCACCCGGCGCTGACGGGCCTCCGGACAGCCGCGCCCGCCCGGCATGCCGACCGCCGACCGCTGACAGGAGGACCGCGATGACGGACAGCCGGCAGGTGACCGCCCGACCGTACCCGTTCTCCGCCCCCGACCGGCTCACCGTCGATCCCCGGTACGCCGAGTTGCGGCGGACCGAGCCGGTGATCCGGGTCCGGCTCCCGTACGGCGAGGAGGGCTGGCTCGCCACCCGCTACCACGACGTACGAACCGTGCTGGGTGACGCCCGGTTCAGCCGGGCCGCCTCGCTGGACCACGACGAGCCGCGGATCAGCCCACGACCGCTGGGCAGCGGCCTGCTCTCGATGGATCCACCGGAGCACACCCGACTGCGACGGCTCGCCGCGAAGGCGTTCACCGCCCGCCGGGTGGAGCTGCTGCGGGCCCGTGCCCAGCAGATCGCCGACGAACTGGTCGACGACATGGTCAAGGCCGGCCCTCCGGTCGACCTGGTGGAACGGTTCGCCACCCCACTGCCGATCCAGGTCATCTGCGAACTGCTCGGGGTGCCGTTCGACGACCGGCACCTCTTCCACGTCTGGTCGGGGGCAATCGTCTCGACCACCTCGATGAGCCCGGAGAAGATCGAGGAGTACCTGCAGAACCTGTACGGCTACATCGGCGGGCTGCTCGCGAAGCGCCGGGACGCACCGACCGACGACCTGCTCAGTGCCATGGTGCAGGCCCGCGACGAGAACCAGGACCGGCTCACCGAGTTCGAGGTGGTGCAGTTCGCCGCCGGCCTGCTCGCGGCCGGACACGAGACGACGGTGACCCAGATCCCGAACTTCGTCTACGTGCTGCTGGAGAACCCGGCGGAACTGGACCGGCTGCGCGCCGACCCCGCGCTGATGCCGTCCGCGGTGGAGGAGCTGCTGCGCTACGTACCGCTCGGGGTCGCCTCGGCCTTCCCCCGGTACGCGCTCGAGGATGTCGAGCTCGGCGGGGTGCTGGTCCGGGCCGGGGAGCCGGTGCTCGCGTCGCTCACCTCGGCCAACCGCGACGGCGAGGTCTTCGCCGATCCGGACCGGCTCGACCTGGGCCGGGATCCGAACCCGCACGTCGGCTTCAGCCACGGCGTGCACCACTGCGTCGGCGCGCAACTCGCCCGGATGGAACTCCAGGTGGCGCTCCGTACGCTGGTCAGCCGACTGCCCGGGTTGCGGCTCGCGGTGCCGGAGCCGGAACTGGTCTGGAAGAGCGGGCTGATCGTGCGCGGCCTGATCTCCCTGCCGGTGACCTGGTGACCGGCGCCTGGCGGGTCAGCGTCGACCCGGCACGCTGCATCGGCTCGGGCATCTGCGCCGGCACCGCCGCCGACCATTTCCGGCTGGTCGACGGTTTCGCCACCCCGGTCTCCCCGACCACACCGCCGGCCGAACCGGTACGCGACGCGGCGGAGTCCTGCCCGGTCGAGGCGATCACGGTCCGGGACGCGGCCGACGACCGGCTGATCGCGCCGGAGCCCTGACCCGGGGCCGGGAACCAGTGCTCAGGCCAGCGCCTCGGCCGGGGTCCGGATGAAGTCGAGCAGCGCCTGGTTGACCTCGTCGGCGTGGGTCCACGGGATGCCGTGCGGCGCGCCCGGCAGGGTGAGCAGCCGGCTGCCCGGCACCGCGGCGTGCATCCGCTGCCCGGTGACCGGGTACGGCAGCACCCGGTCCGCGTCCCCCTGGATGATCAGGGACGGTACGTCGAGCCGGGCCAGGTCCTGCCGGAAGTCGGTCAGCCAGGTGGTGATGGAGGCGAGCGTCCCGATCGGCGAGGCGCCGACCGCGGTGTGCCAGTTGGCCCGGACCACCTCCTCGCTGACCCGCTGGCCGAGGTTCTCGTCGAGGTTGTAGAAGTCGTGCATGAAACTGGTCTGGTAGGCCGGTCGGTCGGCGATGACCGACTGCATGAAGCCCTCGAAGACGCTCTGGTCCACGCCCTCCGGGTTGTCGTCGGTCTTCAGCAGGTACGGCGGGATCGGGGAGATGAAGATCGCGCGGCTGACCCGGACCGAGCCGTAGTTGGCGAGGTACCGGGTCACCTCGCCGGTCCCCATCGAGTGGCCGACCAGGACGACGTCGGTCAGGTCCAGCTCGTTCATCACGATGTTCAGGTCGGCGGCGAAGGTGTCGTAGTCGTAGCCGATCGTCGGCTGACCGGAGGCACCGAAACCCCGGCGGTCGTAGGCGATGGTCCGGTAGCCGGCGCCGAGCAGCGGCCCGATCTGCTTCTCCCAGGCTGCGCTGCTGAGCGGGAAACCGTGGATCAGCACCACCGGTTGCCCGGCACCATGATCCTCGTAGTACAGGTCGATGGGCGCGGAGTTCTCCACGCCGACGGTCAGATAGGGCACCCGACTCTTTCCTCTCGCGTACTCGCCTCGCTGGCCCGGCCACCCGTTGCCCAGAGGTCGTGGTGGGCGGCAGTCCGCGCGCTGACGACCGGCACCAGCCAGTTGGGTAGCAATTGCGTGGATTGCCGGACTTGCCGCGCGGTCAGCGTACCGAGCCGCAGCCGACCGCAGCGGCGGAACAGCGCTATTACCCCACAAGGCGACCGACGGCCCGCCGTACCAGCCCCGGGTGGCGGCAGCGGTGCGCGCGGCGCTGACCGACGCCCCGCCCCGGCGCCTGGTGGTGCTGGTCGGCCACAGCGACGCCGGCGTCCGGCTCCCCACGGTCCGCGCCGCGCTCGGCCGCCCGGTCACCGCCTCGGCTTTGTCGACGCGGCGCTACCGGCCCCTCCCGGCCCCACCCCGGTGGCACCCGAGACACGGTTGGCGGCAATACGGGAGCCGGCCGGTCCGGACGGGTGGCTCCCCCGCTGGACCGACCGGTACGACGAGGTCGAGATCGTCGGCCTGTTCCCCGCCACCGCCATCCTGACCCTGGCCGACGGGACCAGGCGGTCCGCGGACGACCCGGTCGCCGGCCGTCCACATCAGACGGATCCCGGGTAGCGCCACCAGGACGGCGTAGGTGTCCGTCCGGATCGGTGCATGCACCGGTGGTCGCCACGGAGTAAACCGGACGGCGGGACACTCTGCGTCAACGGGCGGGTACTATCGCCGGGCGACCGGGCGGGTCAGCACGCGACCGGCAGTGCCGCGGAGGGCAGGGTGGCCCCGGCGCACTAGGATCCGCAGACGGGAACGGCGGAAGTGGGTGGGGATGCAGCCAGTGGGTCCGTACCGGTTCATCGAAGCGATCAGTGTCTGTCAGGTCGGCAGTGTCTGGTCCGCCATCGACGGGCAGGGCAATTCTTTCACCGCCGCCGTCCTCGACGCCGCGGTGGCGACCGATCAACGCTGGCGGGACGCGTTCGCCGGGACGGCACACGCGCTGGCACAGCCGGGCGGCGGCGGATCACGCTTCGCGCACGCCGACCTCACCGCGCCGGCGCCCTGGGTCGCGTACTCCGCCGCCGACAGCGCCGGCGCGGAACAACTCTTCCTGGCCCTCGGTATGGAGTGCCGACCGCTGGGGTCGGTCACGGCCGACGACGAGGCGGCCACCATGAAAAACCCGGTCGTGGCGGCCGGACCGGTGCCGTCGTCCCCGTCGGACGGGTCCAACGGGCTGGCGGCCGGATCCGACCCGACCGGATCCGACGAGGAACTGGCCAGCCCGACGACCAAGTTGGCGCCGACCGCGAGTCCACCGAACGGCCCCTGGCAGGCCGGTCCGCCGCAGCCCGGCGTGGCCCCGGACCCGGTCTCCGCCCCGCCGCACCCGGTCTCCGTACCCCCACACCAGACCTCGGGCCCGCCGCACCAGATCTCCGTACCCCCACACCAGATCTCCGTACCCCCACACCAGACCTCGGGCCCGCCGCACCAGATCTCGGTGCCGCCCGAGCAGACCTCCGGTCCGCCGATGCCGCTGCCGGAGATGCCGGGGACCTATCCCACCAGCGGGCCCCCGTCGCCGGACCCCTCCGGGTACGACCCGCTCTACTCGCCGGTGCGGCACATCGTGCCCTCGGAGCCCGCGCCGAGCCGTCGCCGGCTCTGGATCCTGGTCGGCGCCGCCGCGGTCGTCGTCGTGCTGGCCGTCAGCGCAACGGTGTTCGCGCTCAGTCAGGGCGGCGACGACCCGGTCACCCCGACCACCAGCCCGACGGCCGAGGCGCTGCCGCCGATGCCGTCGCCGACCAACCCGCCGCTGCAACCCGGGCTCGAGCCGCCGACCGCCGGGGCGTGGCCGACCAAGTGGCCGAGCTTCACCGAGCGGGACAACGTCCGAACCCTGTCCGACCTGGAAGGGCTGGGCTTCCAGCTCAAGGTGCCGGCCGGCTGGGAGTGCAGCCTCGCCGGACGGGCTCAGGGATTCGTCAGGTACAACTGCGGCGTACCCGACGGCGCGGGGCCGAAGTACGGCGGTGAACTGGTCGTCCGGGACTGCCCGCAACCGTGTGACGAGGCACAGCAGGTCGCCATGCGGCAGGCCGAGGAGGCCTGGGGGCAACGGTGGATCCGCAGCGGCCAGCACTCGACGTACGTCGAGACGAGCTCGCTGGAGGAGAACGGTGAGCCGCGGCACGGTCTCGTGGTGGTCGCCTTCTTCCGGGGCGGTGACGACGGGGTGGTCAACCGGCAACTGGTGCTGCGCCTGACCGCGCCCCGGGACGGCGCGTTGGAGCTGCGCCGGGTGGCGACCTACCTGCGGAACACCCTGATCTTCTGAGGCCACCGCCCGGGGGTGCCGGTCATCCCCGGGCGCCCGCCTCCAGCCAGGCGGTGATCCGGGCCGCGAACTCCCGGGTCGAGAACCGCTCGGCCGACGTCCTCGTCCGCTCCGCCGTCAGCTCCGGCAGCCGCCGGACGAGCGGCCCGTAGTCGCGCGGGTCCAGGGAGTCGACGAGGAAGCCGGTCTCCCCGTCCACCACCGTTTCCAGCAGGCCGCCCCGCCGCAGACCCAGTACCGGAGTGCCGCACGCCTGCGCCTCCACCGGGATGATGCCGAAGTCCTCGTGGACCGGGAAGAGCAGCGCCCGGGCACCCCAGTAGAGCCGGCGCAGCCGGGCCCGGTCCGGCCGGACCTCGAACGTGACCGGCACCGAGGCCCGCGCCGCGGCCCGACGCAACTGACGCTCCTGTGGCCCGGAACCCGCGATGACCAACGGCAGCCCGGCGGCGTCCGCGATCGCGATGATCAGGTCGAAGTTCTTGTACGGGATCCAGCGTCCCACCCCGAGCAGGTAGTCCCGGGACTGGTGCCGGTCCGCCTCGGGCGCGGCGGCGAAGAAGTCCACGTCCACCGGCGGGTTGATCACCTCCGCGTCGCGCCGCCAGTACCGGCGGATCCGGGCCTGGACCTCCCGCGAGTTCGCCGCGTAACCGTGCACGTGCCGGCTGAGCCGTACGTCGAGGGCCTGCAGGGCCCGGCGGGGCGGGACCAGCAGGGGATGCGCACCCCGCCCGTCGAAGGACGGACTCCAGACGTACCGCGCCGGCGAGTGGACGTAGCTCAGGTAGCGGGTCGGCCCGGGTGGACCGAGCCGGACGGTGTGCGCGAAGGCATGGCTGGAGGAGACCACCACGTCGAAGCGCTCCCGACTGAGCGTCCGCCAGACCAGGGGCATCAGGGGCAGCGCCGCCGCCTTCGTCCGCCGCAACGGGGTCTTCGCCAGCCACGACTCACGCAGCCCCGGCTCGTCGGCGTCACGGTCCTTCCAGAGCACGAACCGTTCGGCGTGCGGTACCTGTGCCGCGATCTGCCGGAAGACGTTCTCCGAACCGCCGGTGGCGCCGAACCACTCGTGCACCACGGCGACGGAACGCCCGGCGAGGCAACCGGCCGGCGTGTTCCGGATCTCGGGACCGTCCACGTGCGACTCCATCCTCGGTCCTCCTCTCGTCAGGGGGTCCGCCCGGCCCCGGTGAGCTGTCGCGCCCGGGCCCAGATGCCGACCAGGAAGGTACGACGCACCCCCGGCACCACCGCCGCGTAGCCGACCCAGACCAGCAGGATCCCGAGACCGGAGGCGAGCAGCCGGAGGATCCCGGGCCCGGCCAGCAGGTATCCCGTCAGCCCGGCGAGAACCGCACCGGGCAGCAGCACGGCGATCAGCCGCGCGCTGTACCCGAGCACCCCGAGCAGCCTGGCCGAGAGCAGGAACATCAGCAGCCCGCCGACCGAGGCCGCCGCCCCCAGGGTGAACGGCCCCCAGTGCCGGAACAGCAGCAGGTTGACCCCGGCGGCGGCGGCGAACGAGACCGCGTTCACCCACGCCACCCGGACGTTCGCGCCCCGGGCGTTGAGCACCTTGACCAGCGTGTATCCGATCACCTGGGCCCAGATGCCGAGGGCGAAGCCGAGCAGCAGCGTGGCGGAGACCTCCACCGCCCGCTGGTCGAACACGCCCCGCGCGTACAGCACGGTGACGATGCCGGTGCTGTTCAGGCTGAGGACCAGTGACAGCGGCACGGTCACGAAGAGCACCGGCGGCAGCAGGCGGCGCAACCCGCCGGCCACGTCCTCCGGGGCCATCCGGGCGAACGAGGCCAGCCCGGCCAGGCCCAGCGGTGCGGCGAGCAGGGCCATGCAGGAGTCAACGACAAACCGGGCGTACTCGGTGGCCGCCACCACCTCGACGCCGAGCAGCGAACCGACGGCCCGTTCGACCGCGATCGCCCCCTGCAGGATCACCGGCACCAGCAGCAGCGGTCGCAGGCGTCGCCAGAACTCGCCGAGCGCGATCCGGTAGGCGTCGCGGGGCACCGCCGGCTCGGCCGCCGCCTCCGTCGGTTCCCCGGGACCAGGGGGCCGCAGATAGCCCCGGCGCCGGATCCAGTACGCGCCCCAGGCGAGGAGCAGCAGGTACGGGACGGTGAAACCCCAGGCGAGCAGCGACACGTGCCCGGTCAGGTACGCCGCCACCGTGGCCCCGATCAGACCGAGACTCTGCACCGACGGGCGGAGGTTGATCAGTCGTACGTCGTCGTGCGCCAGCCCCACCAGGGTGTAGAGGTTGTACTGCACGTAGGCCGGTACCGAGAGCGCGGCGATGCCGAGCATCGTGGCGGCGAGGCGTGCGGTCCCCGGATCCAGGCCGGGCGCCAGCAGCGCCACCCAGTGCTGCCGACCGAACAGGAGTCCGGCCACCAGCAGCAGTGAGAACCCGGTGAGCAGGGTCCGTACGGCCCGGTAGAGCACCAGGGCCATCGCCGGCCGCTCCTGCCGGTACCGGACGTACTGCGGCAGGAACCCGGCCGAGAGCGCGTCGGCGGTGAAGAAGTTGATCGGGACCAGGGTGGCGGTCAGCGACACCCGGTTCGCCGCCACCACCCGACCCGCACCGAAGAGCGCCGCGAGCAGGACCTCACGGACCAGGCCGAGCGCCTTGCCGGTCAGGCCGCCGAGCACCAGCCGGAGGAAGATCCTGGTCACGGTGTCCCGGACCCGCCCCGGAGCTCCGCGAGCAGGGACAGGTAGCTGCGGGCGCAGTGGTCGAGGGTCAACTCCCCGGGCAGCAGACTGGGTCGGCCACCGTCCGGGCGGGGCACGGCGGCCAGCACCTCGGCGAGCCGACCGGCGTCGCCGGGGTCGACCTCGTGCAGCACCGGGCCGAGCGCGGTCTGCCCGGCCGTACCCGGCCCGGCCGCCCCGGTCGGCACCACACAGGGCAGCCCGCTGGCCAGCGCCTCCAGGATCGCCATCGGCAGCCCGACCTCGAGGCGCGCCGTCGTCAGCAGGGCGAGGTCGGCCGCCGCGTAGTAGCGGTGCACCCCGTCCGGCGGCACCCGCCCGACAAACGTCACCAGTTCCGCCAGCCGCAGGTCGCGGACCAGGCCACGCAGCCGCGACTCGTCCGGCCCGTCACCGACGAGCAGGAACCGGAACCGCTGACCCGCACCCTGGTCGCGGAGCACCGCCGCCGCACGCAACGCCCGGTCCAGCCGTTTCTGCACGTGCAGCCGGCCGACACAGCCGACCACGGTCACCCCGTCAGCGATGCCGAGCTCGGCCCGTACCGCCCGCCGCGCCGGCAGGTCGAATCCGTGATCGGCCGGACGTACCCCGTTCGGGATCAGCGCGACCCGGCCCGGCGGAACCGACCAGCGCTGTGGGGACGCGACAAGCGACTCCGCGACCCGGGCGCCGACCGCGACGATCCGGTCGAAGTCCCGGTACCGGACCAGGTCCCGGACCAGCCAGGCGGCGTTCTTGGGCGCGGTCGCCAGCGAACGGAGGTCCCGGGCCCGCAGTTTCGACCCGATCTCCATCATGGACGTTCCGTGTGCCTGCAGGACGAACGGCGTCCACGGCTGCCGGGCCCTGGCCCGGATCACGGCGTAGCCGCCGGCGCTCACCGACAGCACCGCGGACGGCGGCGCCGGCAGCGAGGTCCAGTAGTCGCGGGAGCGGCGCCACCAGGCCGGCGAGTACCGGCCGGGCCGGGTCGCCGGCAACGGCACGACCTCCACCCCGTCGGCGGAGAAGCTACCCGACCGGTTCGGGATGTGTGTGGTGACGACCCGGACCACCGGCACGGTCCGGGCCAGTTCGGTGGCGAGGCTCCAGGCGAGGGTCTCCATCCCGCCGGTGTGGTGGAACGGGGTGGCGCGGGAGAAGATCAGTATCGACTCGATCATGTCAACGTCCCGTACAACAGTTCCAGCTTGTCGGTCTGCCGTCGCAGGTTGAACCGCTCGACGACGGTCGCCCGCCCGGCCCGGCCGAGTCGCCCGGCGAGATCCGGGTCACGGAGCAGCGCGGTCAGCCGCTCCGCGAGCCCGGCGACGTCCCGCTCGCCGACCAGGTATCCGGTCGTCCCGTCGGTCACCGCCTCACCGATGCCGCCGTGGTCGGTGCCGACCACCGGGCGGGCCGCGGCGGCCGCCTCCAGCACCACCGTCGGCAGCCCCTCCTGGTCGCCGGTGGTCGCGGTCAGACTGGGTACGCAGACCAGCCGGGACTCGCCCAGCTGACGGAGCGTCTCGGCGTGCGGTTGGGCGCCGAGGAACTCCACCGCCGCCCCCAGGCCCAACTCGCGGACGAGTTCCTCCAACGGTTCCCGCAGTGGGCCGTCCCCGACGATCACCAGATGCGCGTCGGGCACCGCCCGTCGCACCACCGCGAGGGCCCGGAGCAGGTCGGCGGTCCCCTTCTTCTCCACCAGCCGGGCCACGTGCAGGATCCGGGGTGCCGCGACCGTCCCGGCCGGCTGGATCAGCTCGACATCGACCCCGGTGGGCAGCACCACCAGCCGGTCCGCCGGATAGCCCCACTCCACGGCCCGGGCCCGGATGTGCTCGGAGACGCAGACGAACGTCGCCCCGGCGTCGAACAGCTCCGCGCGCCAGGTGACGTAGTTCACCCACGACGGTTTGCCGGAGGCGAGCAGCCGGGGCTTGGTGACCGTCACGTCGAAACCGTGCAGCGTGGTGACCAACGGCACTCCCAGGGCCCGGGCCAGCGGTACGGCGTAGACACCCTCGACCCCGAAGTGGGCGTGCAGCAGCCTGGTACCCCGCTCCCGCAGCACCCCGGCCAGCGGCCCGGGACGGCGGGTCAACGTGTACGACAACAGCGCCGCCCGGCCGAACCCCGACACGCTAACCGAGTCCGTGCCCGGCCGGCTCGGCACCTCGTCCCGGCCCACGAACAGCGGACGGAAGGTCCGCATCGCCAGCGCCTGGTTCACGATGAACGTCTCCGAGGGACGGAACTGCTGGTGACGCAGGATCCCGACGGTCGGGGTGGTGGGCACGGTCCTTCGATTCCTCCGCGACGGGCCGGACGAGACACACGAGCAGCAGTGCGACGACCGGGATCAGGTGGATGTCACCGAAGATGTCGGTGTTCTCGCCCAGACCCTGCAGCAGGATCCAGCCGAGCGCGGCGCCGGCGTAACCGAGGAACCGCTCGTCGGTCGTGTGCCGCCGTCGCAGGACGAGCCGACCGACGGCCACGAAGTACGCGACGGTCAGCCCGAGCCCGACGAGCCCGGTCACCGCCCAGGCACCGAGCAGGATGTTGTGCGGGGGCAGGATCCGCCACATGTCGTGCCGGTCGGCGTAGCCGGCGAACCCGGCGTCCCAGCCGCCGTACCCGAGCCCGAGGATCGGATGCTCCCGCATCGCCTCGCCGCCGAACCGCCAGATCTCCGCCCGTCCCACGAACGCCTCGGCGAGAGCACCGAGGAAGGCGCGGTTCAGCACCAGCAGCAGCACCAGGGCGACGCCGGCCACGGCGGCACCGACCAGCAGGTACCGGCGTACCACCGGGGTCGAACGGCGCAGGTGGTGCAGACCGTAGGCGGCCGCCGGCAGCAGCAGGACCAGCACGATGGCGGACTTCGACCCGGTGAACGGCACCGTGGCCAGGGCGGCCAGGCCGGCCAGGCGTACCCAGCGCGTGCCGGTGAGCCGGGACAGGGCGAGGGCGGCGAGACCGTTGATCCCGAGGAACATCGCCGCCACGTTCGCGTTGATGAAAAAGCCGCCCGCCTTGGCCGGGTCCAGCACGTTGTTCGGGTGGTCACCGAAGAGCGCGGCAACGGTGTTCTGTCCGGCGAAGAATCCGCCGACAGACCGCAGATAGGCGTCCTCCAGCCCGGGTGCCAGCCGGAAGAGCAGCACCAGGGCGGCCTCGGTGAGCACCAGCGGCCAGTACCACCGTTCGAGTCGGCGCAGTGCCGTACGGCCCTGACCGGAGACCAGCCCCATCAACAGCAGCATGCCGGCGAACTGGCCCAACAGGGTGATGTACTGCAGGCCGGCGCGCGGGTCGGGCGACCAGGCGAGAGCGACGACCCGGACCACCAGCAGCGCCAGGACGAGCCGGAACACACCGGTCCGGAGCAGGTCGCGGACCGTGCCGCCCCGGACGCCGAGCAACACCACCGGGGCCAGCGCAACGGTCGTCAGGGTGGCGAGCGAGATGTCCACGCTGCCCCGCGGCAACAGGTAGAACTGGGGTACGGCGAGGGCCACCGTCACCACGGCGAGCAGCGGATAGCGGTCGGGGGCGGGGGTCAGCCGGGCCAGGAGCGGGGCGAGACGTGCCGACAGTGCGCGGTCAGCCACGGTGACCCTCCCGGTGTGCCGGCGGGACCGTGCCGTCGCCGCCGGTGACGATGTCCCGCAGCACCGCGCCCCGGGACCGCCAGCCGAAGTCGCGGGCGTACCCGACCCGGGCGGCGATCTCCGGATCGGACTTCGGGGTGAGGGCACCGCGTACCCGGTCGACGAAGTCGTCGATCGAGTCGGCCACCTCGATGAAGTCCGTCGCCCCCGCCGCCCGGCGGACGTCCGGCACCGGGGTGCTGACCACGTCCAGGCCGGCGGCGAGGTACTCGTAGCACTTCAACGGGCTGACCCCGGTCGTGTAGGGGTTGAGCGCGTACGGCACCAGCCCCACCGTGCACCGGCCGGCCACCTCGGCGAGTTCGTCGACCCGGAGCACGCCCAGGTACGTCGCCCCGAGTCGGCGCAGTTCCGCCAGCTCCCGGTCGAAGCCTCCGCCACCGGCGGCGACCGGGCCGGCCAACAGCAGTTCACCCTCGCCGCGCAGGGCGACCGCCAGGGCGCGCAGCAGTGCGAAGTCCAGCTTGTGGGGTGACAGGTTGCCGGCGAACAGCGCCGCAGGCCGGCGGGCCCCGGTCGGCTGGCTGGCCGCGGCGAAGACGTCCACGTCGGCGACGTTCGGCAGCAGACGTACCTCGGGGAACCCGACCGTGGTCAGGTGGTCGACCACCGCCTGACTGGTCCCGATCGCCGGACGGGCGGTACCGGTGAGGTGCCGTTCGCCGGCTGCCACCGCGGCCCCGTCGATCCCGGGGAAGGCCGCCAACAGGTCGACGCAGTGGTAGACGGTCCGGTCGGCGTACCGCTCCAGCCCGTAGGTGACCGGGGTGAACGTCCAGAGCACCCGGGGGCGAGGGCTGTCCCGCCAGCGCGCCACCGCCCGTTCCAGCAGCACCCGGTTGACCAGTCGGGTCGGGCGGCGGTGCACCGGTACGACCAGGGGTGAGATGACGGTGGCCCGCTCCGGTACGGGTCGCTGGTCGCTGGCGACCGGTCGGTGTACCGAGTTGCGCAACCGGTGGGCCATCCTGGTCACGTCCCGACGGTCGAGTCTGATCCGACGTAGGCCGAGCGACTCGACGAAGTGGGTCTGGAAGGCGCGGGCGAACTCCCGCACCACGTAGTGCTGGTTGGTGGCGATGTGCGCGTTCCACTCGGCGGTGCCCAGCACCAGGATGGTCGGATCGGCGGACCCGGTGGGGTCGCCCGGCGCTCGTGTTGTCGTCACCCTGTCTCTTCCGGCCTTGTCAAGCGGCGTCACCGCGCCCGTCGAGGAGGACCAGGTCGACCGCGGCGCGGGCGGGGACCATGGCGACGCGGACCGCCGGCGATGCCGGTGGCTGCGACGTGGGTAATCCTGTCAGGGTGACGAGAGGTTCCACTGAGGCACCTTAGGGCAGGTGTCAAAGTCGTCGCAGCCCCCGTCGGCCCCCACCCGCCGGGTCAGGTCCGCCCTCCCCTTTCCGCGGTCCCGACCATCGGCGGACGGGCGGATGTTTGCCGCTCGGCCTGGACGTCGCCTATGTTTTCTGTCATGACGGACGACGTCGCGCTGCTGCTGCGTCGCGCCGGTTTTGGACCCACCGCCGCCGAACTGAGCGCGGCGCGACAGTCGGGATACGCCGCCACCCTCGAGCGGTTGGTCACGCCACCGGGCCCGGACGTCGGGGCGAGCAGCGCCCCGCTCCCGGACATCGGCCCGGATCCGCACGCCAACCTGCCGAATCCGACCCGCGCCCAGCACGAGCGGGCAGACCGGATGCGCAAGGCACAGGCGGAACGGATCGAGCGGTGGTGGCTGGACCGGATGGCGGTCGCGGACCACCAGGCACGGGAGAAGCTCGTCTTCTTCTGGCACGGCCACTGGGCCACGTCGGTGGACAAGGTGTGCAGCGCGCAGTTCATGCTCACCCAGCACCGCACCTTCCGGACCGCCCGCGACGTCGTCGACCTGGCCCACCGGATGGTCGAGGACCAGGCGCTCATCTACTGGTTGGACGGACAGCACAACAAGAAGGACGCGCCCAACGAGAACCTCGCCCGGGAGCTGTTCGAGTTGTTCCTGCTCGGTATCGGCAGGTACACCGAGCGCGACGTGAAGGAGGCGGGCCGGGCGCTCACCGGCTGGCGGGTGATCCTGGAACAGGAGACCCCGGTCTTCGACCGGCAACGCCACGACCCGGGCACCAAGACGATTCTCGGGGTGACCTCCCGGTTCACCGCGCACAGTCTGGTCGACCTGCTGCTGAACCATCCGGAATGCCCCCGGTTCGTCGCCTCCCGGCTCTGGTTCCGCTACGCCTCCTCGACCGAACCGGTCCCGGAGCGCACCCGGGACCGGATGGTGGAGGCGTTTCCCGATCCGATGCGGATGCTCCGCGCCCTCTTCACCGACGAAGCCTTTCCGGCCACCGCGAACGGCCTGGTCAAGCAGCCGGTGGAGTGGCTGGTCGGCGCCATGCGCCAGCTGGGACTGCGGATGAGCGGTCTGTCGGTGGAGGTGGCCACGGACCTGCTGTGGAAGATGCGGGTGCTCGGCCAGCTCCCGTTCGCACCGCCCAGTGTCGGGGGCTGGCCGGCCGGCACCGCCTGGCTGACCTCGGCCGCCGCGCAGTCCCGGATCACCCTCGCCGGCAGGCTCGCCGACCTCGTCCGGCCCACCCGGCTGACCCCGGAGGGACTGGCCCAACTGCTCTGCCTGCCCGGCTGGACGAACCGGACCTACGAGGTGCTCCGGACCGTGCAGGACCCACGCCAACTGCTGGTCCTCGGCCTGAACAGCCCGGAATACCTGGTGACCTGATGGACGCGTTGACCCGACGACGGTTCCTCCTGGCCTCCGGGGTGACCGGGGCCGCGGCCCTGGCCGCCGGCGGCGCCACCCTCGGTCTCGCCGAACTGCTCCGCAAAGGCCCCGACCCCACCGCGACCGGGCCCGACCAGAAACTCGTGCTGGTCACCCTGTACGGCGGCAACGACGGGTTGAACACCGTGATCCCGTACGCCGACAGCCGGTACCACTCGGCCCGCCCCGAGCTGGCGTACGACCCCGAGCAGGTGCTGCCGCTCGACGACCGGCTCGGACTCAATCCGAAGCTCACCGGTCTCAAGCGGCTGTGGGACGACAAGCGCCTCGCGGTCGTCCTCGGCGTCGGCTACCCCCGACCGGACCGCAGCCATTTCCGGTCGATGGACATCTGGCAGACCGCCTCACCAGCGGAACCCATCTACAGCGGCTGGGTCGGACGATGGCTGGACGGGACGAAGGCGAGCCCGGAGGCGGCGGTCAGTTTCGAGCCGGCGTTGCCGCCGCTGCTCGCCGGCGAGACCCGGGCCGGCGCGTGCGTCAGCCTCAACGGGCTCAAACTGCCGTCCGGACTGGCCCCGGAGCGGCTGGCCGCACTCGGCCGGGCGGAGCCGGGCGAGCCGGCGATGCAGGCGCGGGCCGCCGCCGCGTACACCGATCTGCTCCGGATCGACCAGCTGATGCGCGAGCCGTCCCCGGCGGGCGATCCGACCGGACCAGGCGACATCCCGCCGATGCCGGCCACCGGCACCGGCGGCTCCAGCGCGCTCGCCGCCCAGCTCACCGCGGTCGCCCGGTGCGTCGAGGCCGGCGTACCGACCCGCGTCTACTCGGTGAGCCTCGGTGGCTTCGACACCCACGCCGAGGAGCGGGCCGGTCACGAGATGCTGCTCGGCCAACTGGACCAGGCGCTGACCGGGTTCGTCGACCGGATGGCCCGGACCGGGGCGGGCCGCCAGGTGACCGTGCTGGTCTACAGCGAGTTCGGCCGACGGGTACGCGCCAACGCCTCGGACGGCACCGACCACGGCACCGCCGGACCGGTCCTGGTGCTGGGCGCCCAGGTCGCCGCCGGGCTCTACGGCGAGCAGCCGAGCCTGGCCGATCTGGACGACGGTGACCTGAAGGCCAACGTCGACTTCCGGCAGGTGTTCGGCACGGTCATCGGCTCGGTGCTGCGGGCCGACCCGGGACGCTACCTGCCCGACTTCCAGGTCACGCCGCTTCCGCTCTTCCTACCGGCGGGTTGACGGCGGCGCGCCGTGTGCGCGGGCGGGACACCGGCCGGCCCCGGCCGCGGCACCCGACGCCGGGAACGGTCAACGCCCCCGGCCGCCGAGCACCTCCCCGACGGTCCGCAGCAGCACCTTGACGTCCAGCCAGAGCGACCAGTTCTCGATGTAGTAGTTGTCGAACCGGGCCCGGTCGGAGATCGGGGTGTCGCCCCGCAGGCCGCTCACCTGGGCCAGCCCGGTCAGCCCGACCGGCACCCGGTGTCGCATCGCGTAGTCGGGGTGCTCGGCGCTGAACTTCGCCACGAAGTACGGACGTTCGGGGCGGGGGCCGACCACCGTCATGTCACCTCGCAGGATGTTCCAGAGCTGTGGCAACTCGTCCAGCGAGGTACGGCGCATGAAACGGCCGATCGGGCCGACCCGGTGGTCCTCCGCGATGGACCAGGTCGTCGCCGCCTCCTCGTCGTCCCGGGGGCGCATGGTCCGGAACTTGATGACGTGGAAGGGGCGGCCGTACTGGCCGATCCGTACCTGCCGGAACAGGATGCCGCGTCCCCCCTCCAGGAGGGTCAGCAGGGCGCAGAGCAGCACGACCGGGCTGAGCACGATCAGCGCGACCGCGGCGAGGACGATGTCGAACGCCCGCTTGAGCAGCCAACGCGGACCGGACAGGGTGGTGTGCCGGACCCGGACCACCGGAATCGCCCCGATGTGGTCGGGCAGCCCGCCCGGGGAGTGGGAGCCCCACAGCCGCTGGACGGCCCAGAGGTCACACCGCGCGCTGGCCGGACGTCGCAGCAGCTCCATCAGCGCGGACTCGGCGCAGTCGGGCTCGGCGATGATCAGCACGTCCGACTCGGTGGTCAGGATCCGTTCCTCGAGGTCGTCGAGGGTGCCGATGAGTGGGATGGCGCCGGGCCCCGATCGGGGGGTGGCGTCGACACAGCCGACGAACCGCAGCCCGTAGCGGGGGTTACGGCGCAGCAGCCGGGCCAGTTCGGCGGCGACCGGACCACCGCCGATGATGATGGCGTTGTGTTCCACCCAGCGGCGTCGGCGGGCCGTGACGACCAGGGTGCGGGTGACCGCACGGCCGACGATCACCAGGCCGGCGGAGAGCGCGACCCCGCGCATGAAACCGGCCATGTACTCCACCGAGTTGTGCCGCAGCGCGGCGATGATCGCCACGATGGCGGCCGACGCGAGCAGCCGTCCACAGAGGTTCGGCAGTTCGTCGAGGATGCTCATGTGCCGGCGGCCGCGATAGAGCCCACCGGTGGCGAAGATGGTGACGGTGAACACCGCGGTGAACAGGGTCCCCCGCCAGTAGCGGTCGGAGAGTACGAGCGGTGCCAGCAGGGCGGCGAAATCCACCGGTGCGGTCAGCATCCAGGCACGCAGCCGGCGGGTCCGGGTGGAGGCGACGGAACCGGCGTACGGCAGCACCGCCGTGGTGTCGAGGCCCGGACGGGGTGGGGGATCCGGGACTCGACCGTCGCCGTCCTGGCGGGGGCGTGGGATCTCCGGCGTGGGGCCGGGCGGTGTCCTCGTCTCCGGCGGGCCGTCCGCGCCGGTCGGGACGCCAGGGTCGGCGACGGGCCACTCCCCTGGCGCGCCCTGCTGCGTCGTCGCCCTGCTCACCATTGCAAGGACCTCCCCCATGGCATCGGCACGACCCGTGGCGCGGCGGGTGACCGTCAGCAGGATACGACCACGCGCGCCGCGCTGTCAGAGTCGTATCCCACGGTCCTCTACCACTCGGCGCGATGGCGGGACCGACGTTTTCCGCCATCGCGCCGAATGTCCATACGTCGATGGATGTACGGGTCGAGGCTAACCACCGCCCGCCACCACGCCGGGTGACGACCTTCGACCGGTGGCTGGCCGGACGGCCCGACGGCTACTTGGCGGCGCCGAGGATCTCCGGCACCGCGTCGCGACGGACCGCGTCGTAGAACTTCTCGGCCTTGTTGTCGTCCGCGAACACCACACTCTCGGTGCCGACCCGACCGGTGCCCCGGGACGGGCTGGTGACGAAGGTGAGGTTGCCGCTGCGCAGGTGGCGCAGCTCCATGCCCAGGTCGAGCAGGGAGAGGGTCTTGTCGACCGAGACCGAGTCCGCGGACGCCTTGACAAAGGCGTTGAGTTTGGCGGGGTTGGCCAGGGTGCCGCCGGAGACGGCCTTGTCCAGGATGGCCCGGATCACCTGCTGCTGGTGACGGATCCGGGCGAAGTCGCCGTCCGCGAAGGCGTACCTCTCCCGCGCGTAGTCGAGCGCTTCGGCACCGTCCATCACCTGCTTGCCCTGTGGGAACTCGCGACGGCCGCCGGGCAGCAGGGAGTGGGTGGAGGTGAACCCCTTCTCCACGTTGATCTCCACGCCGCCCAGCGCGTCGACGATCTCCTTGAAGCCGGCGAAGTCGACGAGCGCCACGTGGTCGATGCGGACCTTGGTGAACTTCTCCACCGTCTGCACCATCATCGGGATGCCGCCCCAGGCGTACGCCGCGTTGATTTTGGCGTCCCGGCCACCCCGTTGCCCGTCCTTGCTCTTCGGCACGTTGACCCAGGTGTCCCGGGGGATCGAGATGAGCTGCGCGCTGGACCGGTCCTTGGGCAGGTGGGCGAGGATGATGGTGTCGCTGCGGGAGCCGCCGGTGTTCTCCGGATCCCGGGTGTCACTGCCCAGGATCAGGATGTTCTTGGCGTCCTGCGCCACCTTGACCGGCCGTGACTCCTCGGGCACCTGGTCGAACGCCTCGACGCGTTCGATGCCCGACTCCACCGAGCGGACGTAGAGTCCCGCCGCGACCGCGCCGCCACCGCCGAGCAGGGCCAGCACCAGGAGTGTGATGAGGACGATCCGACGGGCCCGTCGACGCCGTGGCTTCGGCTCGGGGGTCGGTTCGGCGGTGGGGTCCGCCGCGGTGTCGAGCTCGGTTTCTTCCGGGGAACCGGACTTCTCGACGTGTGTGTGGCCAGGCATGGCTCGATGCTACTGAGGACGGCAAATCCTCCACTGCCCCGTACCCGGCCCGTGATCGCATTCGCAAGCACCTGTCGTCGGACGCGCCCGGCTCCGGCGGGTCGGCCGCCTCGGGGTGGGTCGGCCGCCCCCACCGACTGACCGTTGCGCCGAAGCCCGATCCCCCGCCGGCCGGACGTGGTCCCGACCCCTGGTCGGGCCACGTCCGGGTCCGCCGCCCGCACCCGGTCCATACTTTCCGGCCCGGGAATCGCCATTCCCCCGGCACGGACGGGCCGGATCGGTGACAGTGCGAGACGGGACGGGAGGAGGAGCGGGGCATGGCGGGCCGGCAGCGGGCGGGGCGGGACCGGGACGGTACGCCGCCGCCGGAGGGCCCGAGCAACGTCTTCAGCCCGTCCGCCGAGTTCCCGCCGCTGAACGAGGCCGAGCTGACGGCGCTACGGGAGGTCGGCCGGGCGTGGGGGGCCGCGCTGCGGGGTCGCCCGAAGGGTGACACCGAACTGCCGCTGGATCCGAATCTCGAGCAGCACGACCACCAGCCCACGCCCAGCCGGTTCGGCCGGTTCGCCCGGGTCGAGATGTTCCGGACCGGGCGTCAGGGGGAGTTGACCGCGACCGGCACGGAGAACGTCTCCCGCAGCCGTCTCGGCCGGGTCGCGGGCCGGGTCCGTCGCCGGCTGTTGGGCCCACCGCTGGCCAGCGCCGCCGTGCTGCAGGAACGCATGCGGAAACTGGTCGCCCTGCCGGTGCTCTCCTCCGACCTGCTCTCCTCGGTCGCGTACGGGCCGGAGGCGATGCTCGCGGTGCTGGTGCTGGCCGGCAGCGACGCGCTCCGGCTCTCGCTGCCGATCGCCGCCGCCCTCGTCGTGTTGATGATCGCGGTCGGTACGTCGTACCGGCAGACCGTCTACGCCTACCCGCACGGCGCCGGCTCCTACCTGGTGGCCAGCGACAGTCTCGGACCCCGGCTCGGCCTCACCGCGGCCGCCGGCCTGATCCTCGACTACGTGCTGACCGTCTCGGTCTCGGTCGCGGCCGGGGTCGGCGCGATCACCTCGGCGCTGCCCGGGCTGACCCCGTACACCGTGCCGATCGGGCTGCTGGTGATCGCCGCGCTGCTCGCCGGCAACCTGCGCGGGGTGCGGGCCGCCGGCAAGCTCTTCGCCGCGCCGACGTACCTCTTCATCGCCGCCATCGGGCTGCTCTTCGCGGTCGGGCTGGCCCGGGCGGCCGGCCGGGGCTTCGAGGCCGTCCCGCCGCCACCGGTGGGCGCGGTGGAGGGCCTCGGGCTGCTCGTCGTGCTTCGGGCCTTCGCCTCCGGCGCGGCGTCGATGACCGGCATCGAGGCGGTCGCGGACGCGGTGCCGGCCTTCCGACCGGTCGAGTGGCGACAGGCCCGGACGACGCTGACCTGGATGGTCGGCATCCTGGTGGTGCTCTTCGCCGGACTCACCCTGTTGATCGACGTCAACGGCCTGGTGCCCCGGGACGACGAGACGCTGTTGTCCCAGCTCGCCCGGCACACCTTTCCCAGCGGTCCGTGGTACGCGGTCATCCAGGCGGCCACCACGCTGGTCCTGCTGCTCGCCGCGAACACCGCCTTCAACGACTTTCCCCGGCTGCTGTTCTTCATGGCCCGGGACGGCTACGCGCCCCGCCGCTTCCTGCACATGGGCGACCGGCTGGCGTTCAGCAACGGCATCGTCGCGCTGGCGGTCGCGGCAGCGTTGATCTTCGTCGCCTTCGGTGGCTACACCCAGTCGCTGATCCCGCTCTACGCGGTCGGGGTCTTCCTCGCCTTCACCCTCTCGCAGAGCGGCATGGTGATGCACTGGCGCAGAGGCCGGGCCCGCCACTGGCGGCGCCGGGCGACGGTGAACGCGGTCGGTGCGGCGCTCTGCGCGATCGTCCTGGTCACCGCGGCGATCACCAAGTTCGCCGACGGTGCCTGGGTGGTGGTGGTCGCGGTGCCGCTGCTGGTCCTGCTCAGCCTGCACATCCGGTCGCACTACGACGCGATGCGCCAGGCGCTGACCGTCTCCACCACGCCGGACGCCACGTTGTCGGCCCGGCCGGACCGGCACACCGGCCCGGCCGGGCTGCCGGAACAGGCCGGCGAGTCCCCCGGCGGCGGTGACCTCGGGGTCGACCTCACCCCGGCCGAGGTACGTCACCTGGTGGTGGTGCCGGTGGCCCGGATGAACCTGGCCGCGCTGCGCGCGCTGGCGTACGCGACCTCGCTCGGGCAACCGGTCTTCGCCGTCCACCTGAGCCCCGAACGGGAGGAGGCGGACCGGTTCCGCCGGCAGTGGGAGGTCTGGGGCAACCACCTGCGGCTGGAGACGATCATCTCGCCGTACCGGGCGGTGATCGGCCCGCTGGCCCAGTACGTCGGCGCGCTGCACGCGGCCCGTCCGGAGGTGACCCTCACCGTGGTGGTGCCGGAGCTGGTGGTCCGACACCTGTGGCACCAACTGCTGCACACCCGTACCGAACTGCGGCTGCGCCGCGCCCTGCGGGACCTGCCCGGGGTCGTGATCACCAGTGTTCCGGTCCACGTGCCGGAATAGCCGTCCCACCTCGTCGGACCTGTGTACGGGGGGCAACAAGCCGGTCACACCCCCGGCGTGTGGGCCGGCTGGGCCGATGCCGATTCGCCAGACTGTCGGGGTGGAAGCGCAGCAGGTGCTCGGCGGCCGTTACCGGCTGGAGGAGCAGCTCGGCCAGGGTGGCATGGCGGTGGTGTGGCGGGCCCGGGACGAGGTGCTGGGGCGGTCGGTGGCGGTGAAACTGCTCGCCGGCCCGCACGCCCGTGACCCGGTGTCCCGGCGGCGGATCCGGCACGAGGCGCGGGCCGCCGCCGCGCTCTCCCACCCGAACATCGCCCAGGTGTACGACTACGGCGAGTCGGTCACCGGTCTGACCTGCCTGCCGTACGTGGTGATGGAACTGGTGCCGGGCCCGACCCTCGAGCAGCGGATCGCCGCCGAGCCGGTGCCACCGAAGCTCGCCTTCCGGATCTGTGCCGAGGTGGCGGCGGCGCTGACCGCGGCGCACACCCAGGGCCTGGTGCACCGCGACATCAAACCCGGCAACGTCCTGCTGCCGCCATCCGGCGCCAAGGTCGTCGACTTCGGCATCGCCGCCGCGGTGAGCCCGGACAGCGAGGCGGCCGAGTGGGGTGACGAACTGCTCGGCACCCCGGGCTACCTGGCCCCGGAGCGGATCACCGGCGACGCGGTCGAGCCGGCCTCGGACGTCTACGGCGTCGGCCTGCTGCTCTACCGGCTGCTGACCGGAAAGCTGCCGTGGAGCACCGAGACCGCGACCGAGATGCTCCGGGCCCACGTGTACGTCGCCCCACCACCGCTGCCCGGGCTGCCCGGGGTGCCGGCCCGGGTGGTCGAGCTGTGCCACCGCTGCCTGGCGAAGGAGCCGGCGCAGCGGCCGACGGCACGTGAGGTCGCCGCCGTCCTCGCCCGGGCGGCCGGGGTCCGGGTCGTCCAGGACGAACCGGCGTACGCGGCCGCGTCGACGACCGCCGAGGGCGAACCGTCCACCGTGCTGGTGCCCCGCGCGGGGGGCGGCTCCGCCGGGGCCGGTCAGCCCCGGCGCCCACGCCCGATCGCCCTGGCCGGTACGGCGGCCGGGATGGCCGGGGTGCTCGTCGCCGGCCTGCTGCTCTGGCTCGCCGAACCCCTCGGTTTCCACCAGGGGCCCCGGGGTGGTCCGGTCCCGCCGGCGCCGCCCGGCCAGTCGACCAACCCCAGACTGCCGGAGACGACACCCCGGGTCGGTACGTCCCTGACCCCGCCGCCGGGCAGCGGACCGATGATCGCCGGCGGGTCCGAGGCCCGGTCCGGCCCGCCACTGCCGTCGTCGGGTGCGATGGGGCAACCCCCGGCCAGTCCGATCGACCTGGCCACCACCGCGCCGGAGACCGGGATTCCGGCGACTCCGGCGGAACCGTCGTCGCCAGAACCGTCACCGACGGTGGAACGGACGTTGGACTCCGCCGGTGGTTCGGTCCGGGCGTCCTGCACCGCCGACGGCGAGGCCCGGCTGCTGTCCTGGACAGCGACGTCGCCGTACCGGGTGGAGCAGGTCGAGCCAGGACCGGCCCGGTCGACGACGGTCACGTTCCGGCACGGCAACCGGACCGTCCGGATGACCGTCACCTGCCGCGACGGGGTGCCGACGGCGGCGGTGTCCAGCGCGTCGGACTGACCGGTGCGCCGACCCCGGGTACGGAGCCGGCACCTCCGTCAGAGCCGGCCGGCGACCGTCCGGGCGAGTTCCTCGAGCGGTTCGCGGTTCTCCTTCGGGTCGTTGAGCAGGGTCAACCGGAGCGCCACCCAGACGCCGCCCTTGTTGAGGAAGACCGCCCCGTCCTCGGCCCAGGCCTCGTCACCGATGCCGGTGAGCGGCCAGATCTCGTGGTCGAGTTCCCGTTCGATGTCGAGGAACTTCTTCGCCCCGTCTCCGACGAAGACCTCGACCTGGGCGGTCGGCCCGGTCACCGGGCCGGTCCAGGTGCAGGTCTCCCGGACCGGCACCGGGTCGTCCAGCGGGGTGCCGGCGAGCTTCTCCGCCTCCTCGTCGGTGACGAGTGCGCAGGGATCCACCTCGGCCGCGGGCGGCTGCGCCGGGGTCGGCTCCCCCGCCGGCTCGGCGGCGGCGGTCGCGGGCGGGCTGTCGTCGGCGACCGCCGGTGGGTCGTCGCCGGTCAGCCGGCCACAGCCGAGCGGCCCGACAACCACGAGTACGGCCACCGCCGCCAGCGCCAGGCGACCACGGACCCCGGTTCGAATGACCATCAACCTTCCTTTCACCCTGAGCCGATGCGACGCGACACGGCTCACGCTGAGCCGCACGGCTCATCCGAAGCCGACGCAGAGCGGCACGGCCGGCAACGTCTGGGCGGCCCGGTGGATGGGCCAGAGCCGTTCGCTCTCCAGCTCGAACTTGACCGTCTTGGGCAGCAACTTCCGCAGCGCCGCCGAGGCCGTGGAGGAGAGGTTCACGCCGGCACCGCCGCCCACCTTGGCGTTCAGGCTCGCCTGGACACACCGGGTCAACGGGGCGCCGAGCGCCGACCCGTTGGTGACGCCGATGTCGACCACGAGCTTGGCGTACAGGCCGGCGAAGGCGGCCGGGATGCCCAGCCCGAGCCCCATCTTCACCTCGACCGCGAAGGCGAGGCCGCTGGGCCCGATCGAGATCCCGGTGACCGAGTCCATGATGCTCTTCACCACCGAGAGCGTCGGTTTCCGCGGCGTGCCGTCGACCACGCCGAGGGTGCCGTTGACGGCCCACTCGCCGGCCGCCTGCACCGTGGTGTTCTTGCCGCTGAGGCCGGTGGCGACGATGAACTTCCAGGTGTTGCTGTAGACCAGCGGTTCGCCCGGGATCTGGAAGTTCATCTCGACCGGCACCTCGATCCGGACCTTCCGGTTGTCGTCGGCGCCGTTCGCGGCACCGGCGGAGATGTCGACCGAGATGCTCCTCACCCCGTCGACCGCGAACGTCGAGCTGCCCAGCGCCCCGTTCACGATCGACATGGCGCTGCGGATCCGGAGCTGGTCGACGTTCATCGCGAAGTCGATGTAGACCTTGAGGTTCTCGTTGGCGGCGTACCCGATCTTGAGGCCGAGCTTGCCCGGAACCCGGTACGGCTGTGCCTCCCACTCGCCGACGCTGACCGTGAAGTTCCGCTCCCGGGCCGGCGGCAACCGCCCGCCGGCCGCCGGGGCGAGCCGGACCGGATCCAGGGCGAGCACGGTCTCCGCCTCGTTGCCGCCGGACAACGCACGGGCCGGTCCGGCCTGCCCACGCTGCCGCCCGTCGGCGAAGCCCCCGACCGCCGGCGACATACCCGCGACCGTCGGCGCCACCGCTGCGACCCTCGAGCCACGGCCGGCGCTGGAGAGGCCAACCGGGGTGGTGGCGTCGGCCGGCGGCCGCTCCCCCGTCGGCGTGCTCACCGCACCCGGCAGCTCCGGGACCTCCTGGTAGACCAGGGCCGCGTCGTCGAGTACCCGGTCGGACCGGAAGTCCGCGTCCCGGAAGACCTCGGTGAGGGTCACCGGGGCGAGCGTCACCGCCAGGTCGTCGCCGGCCGGGCGGACCTGCACCACCCGGCCGATCGCGCGGCTGGTGGCGTACATGATCCGGCCCGGTCCGAGATCGTCGGCGCCCGGGGCGTTCCGGTCGATGGTCCAGGTCAGTCCATCGGCGCTGGCGGCCCGGATCGCGTCCGGTCCGCCTTCGACGAGGACCACGTCCGGCTGGTACGTCACCGAACCGTCGCGTACCGGTCCGTACCCGTAGGTGCGGGCGGACGCGCCCCCGGTGACCCCGGTACCGCGGTCGGACCGGATCCCGCACGATCCGACGCCGACCGTCACCAGCGCCACCGCGAGGAGCGCCGCGGACCGTCGCCAACCGGACATGAACCTTCCCTCCGTACTCACCGTCGGGCAGGGCTACCGTCCCGGCGCGCGGCCTGCCGTCGCGCCATCATCGTCGGTGATGTTCGGGGGTGTTTCAGGAATCGTTCAGGTCGCCGATCAGCGTGGACAGTCCGTCCGGGAACGCCGCCGGCTCGACCTCGATCTCCCGCATCCGCCCGAGGTACTCGCGGTACCGGCGGGCCGCCTCGCCGTGTCGGCCGGCCGCGGACAGGGCGCTGACCAGCCCGAGGTGGGCCGACTCGTCGTAGCCGTCCTCGGTGGTCAGCCGCAGGTACCAGCCGACGGCGGACTCCGGCCGCCCCACCCGCAGGCAGCGCCGGGCGAGTCGGCGGATCGCCTCGCGGTGCAGTTCGGCGAGCGCGGCGCGGGGCCGCTCGACCCAGTCTCCGGTCACCTCACCGTCGTCGCAGAAGTCCCCGGTGTAGAGCGCGACCACCGCCTCCAGCCGGGCCAGGATCTCGACCCCGCCCGGCGGTTCCCGGTCGCCCGACCGGTCGGCGCCACCGACCGCCGTCCGGGCCCCCGGCAGGGTGGTGCTGTCCGCCGCGATGACGGCCCGGGCGGCGTCGTGGAACCGGACGGTGTCCAGGGCCACGTGTTGGGAATTGATCCTTACCGTCGCCGGATCGGTGCCCAGGTAACGGTCGGCCGGATGTCGACGGTCCGGGTCGAGTACCCCGCGTACCGTCGAGACCAGCACCGACAGTCGGCGCAGCGCCACCTCCGTCGGCACCTCCGGCCAGAGCACCCCGGCGAGCGCGTCCCGGGCCAGCGGCCGGCCGAGCTGGCCGGCCAGCACCTTGACCAGTTCGCGGGCCTTCCGGGACTGCCACGCCGTGGTCGGCACCGGCACGCCGGCCAGCCGGACCGCGAAGTGTCCCAGGGTCTGCACCGCGACCTCGGGGACGGGCGCCGGCCCGATCGCCGCGAGCGGCCCGGCGACATGCCAGGCCCCCTCCCGTACACCGAGCCGGTGCAACCGGTCCGCGGCGACGTCCTCGGCCAGCCGGTCGCCGGTCAGCCGGGCCCGCAGCAGTGCGTTCGTGGCGAGTCCGACCTCGTTGCCGACGTCCGCCCAGATCGCCGCCGCCTCGACGAGCCCGGCCGGGGTACGACCCCGACCCGACCCGGGTCCGGCGTTGCCGTCCACCCCGGACCGGCCCGCCGCGAGCGCCACCAGCTCGATCGCCTCGGCCAGCCCGGCGGAGTCCCGGCGTCGTCCCGCCTCGGCGCGGGCCCGTTCGCCGTGCGCCAGCGCGGTCGTCGGATCGCCGGAGCAGAGCGCGACCCAGCCGGCGGCGAGTTCGGCGGCGGTCGGTCCACCGGCGCTGGGCAGGGTCAACGCCTGCCGGGCGTAGTCGGCCGCGACAGCCGGATCGTCGGCGTACCGGCTCCGGGCCAGTCCCGCGCACGCCTCCACCAGTGCCTGGGCGTTGCCGTCCGGTTCGGCCATCGACCATGCCGCCTGGTAGGCGGCCACCGCCCGGCTGGTCGAGCCGCAGACCAGGTGCACCCGCGCGGTCAGCAGCAGCCCGAAGGCCGCCAGCGGTGAGCCGTCCCGCTGCCACAGGCTGAGTGCCCGGTCGGAGTCGGCCCGGGCCGGGCCGAGTTCGCCCAGACCCAGCCACGCCTCGGCCCGGTTGTGCAGGGCCAGGGCGAGCAGCAGGCGTTCCCCGGTTCGCTCGGCGAGCATGATCGCGGAGCCGAGTTCCTCGGTCGCCGCGCGGTACCGTCCCTCCTCGACGAGTCGGGACCCGATGTTGGCCCTGATCCGCAGCTGCTGGACGACGTCGCCGGCCCGTTCCGCCGCGGCCAGCGCCCGGGCGTACGCGTGTTCGTTGCCGGCCCGGTCCCCCTCGCTGAACGCGACCAGCGCCCGGGCCACGTACGCCGCGGCGAGCGCGGCGTCGTCCCGGCTCTGCTCGGCGACCCGGACGGCCTCGTCGGCGAGTTGCCGGGTCCGCTCCCGGTCGCCCCGGGCCCACCGGGCGGCTGCCCAGCCGGCGAGGACCTGGGCCCGGTCGGACCGGGCGGGCGGCGGGGTGCCGTCGGTCGGATCGGATTCCAGCACGGTCCGTTCGAACAGCGCCTCGGCGGCGTCGAAGTCGCCCCGGCGGTGTAGTACCCCGCCGAGTCGCCAGGTCAGGGCGGCCGGCAGCCGGGTCCCGTCCGGTACCGCCGCCAGGTAGCGCAACGCCTCGTCGGGTCTGTCGTCCCGGATCGCCGAGTCGGCCAGGGTCACGTCGACCTCCGGGATTCCACTCGGTCCCGCGGACAGGATCCGGGTCGCCCGGAGCGCGGACCGGCCGTCCTCGGGCCGGACCGGATCGGTGGACCGGTCGGCGGCAGCGGACGGGGCCGGGTCGGCGAGGCTCCGCAGCGCCCATTCTCGGACCGGGCCGAGCCGCCCGTCCGGATCGGGACCGCCGGCGCGTACCGCCGCCAGTGTCCAGAGCGCCAGCAGGTCACGCTCGGTCAGCGCGGCGAGGTCGGCGGGATCCAGCCCGGGCAGCGACCCGCCGAGCTGGTGCCGATCCAGCATCGGGGCCGGCGCCCCGGGCCGGGCGCCGGTCACCAGCCGGGCGGCGGACGTGACGACCGCCGGCCACCCGCCGGACTCAATGGCGATCCGTTCGACGACCGGGTCGGTGCCGGCCCGCATGGCGGCCAGCGTCCGACGGGCCTCGGCCGGGGTCAGCGCGAGGTCGGCGGCGCCTATCTCGCCTAGTCGGCCGGCGGACCGTAGCGGCCCGACCGGAAACGGGGCCGGTTCCCGGCCGGCGAGGACCAGCACGAATCCTTCCGGCAGCCAGGTCGTGAGCACCCCGAGCAGTTCTGCGGCCGGTCCGGCGCCCAGCACCTGCAGGTCGTCCAGGACCAGCCGGACCGGACCGGTGGCGGCGGGCGCCGGCAGCGCGTCGAGCAGCCGGTCGGCGAGTTCGGCCGGGGTGGCCGGCCCGGTCGGGCCGCTGGGCACCGAGGGTGCCGCTCCCCCGGCGGTCACGGCCACCGGTCGCAGCGCCGCGACCAGCGCGGTGAGCAGCACCTGCGGGTCGCGGTCGGCCGGGACGAGGGTGTGCCAACCGGCCCGGCCCCGGGTCGCCCACTCCCGCAGCAGCGTGGTCTTGCCCGCGCCGGCGGGGGCGATGACGGTCACCAGCCGGCGACGGGCGAGTTGGTCGAGCCGCCGGAGCAGTCTCGGCCTGCCGGAGACGACCGGGCCGGGTCCCGCCCCGACATCCGGTGTCCACCCCCCACCGGTGGTCACGGGGACCAGGGTATCGCCGCCCGCCACCACTGATCATCGGGCGCCCGGCGCTTGAGGAACAGCACGGTGGTGATGGGTTTCGGCGTCACGGAGGGCCTGGGTGGTGACCCGGGAGGCGAGCAGGAACGCGGCGAGCACGAGTCCGAGGGCTGCGGCGATGAAGGGGGCGCGGATCCCGAGGCTGCGTCCGAGCAGGCCGCCGGCGAGGGCGCCGAGGGGGACGACACCCAGGACGACCAGGCGGTAGGCGGCGGTGACGCGGCCGAGGAGTTCGTCGGGTACTGCTGCTTGGCGCAGGGTGCTGACGACGATCTGGTTCAGCGAGGTGGCGATGGCAGCGCAGAACATGCCGGCAAGGGCGAGGGGTGTGTTGTGCCCCAGGCCGAGGATGGCGTAGCTGGCGGCGGGGGCGAGGGCGGCGAGCCAGGTGATGGGGCCGCCGCCGATGCGGGGCACGGCGTGTTCGGCGAGCAGGGAGCCGGCGATCGCGCCGGCGGCGGGAACGGCGATGAACAGGCCGTAATGCGCCACGGGCATTTGGTATGGGCCGGTGATCAGCAGGACGAGCAAACCGCCGGTGGCCGCGCCGAAAAAGTTGATTGCCGCCGAGATGAACGCGACTCGGCGCAGCAGATCGTGGCGCCAGAAGTGCGCCCATCCGGAGCGGATGTCCTGAGTGATGGTGGTCGGGGTCGAGCGGCGGCGCTCCTGTTCCTCGCTGGTCGGGCGCAGCGCGGGCAGCAGCAGAGCTGCAAGGCCGGCGAGGGCGAACGCGGCCGCGCCGGTGTAGAAGGCCGCTGATGCTGCCAGCGCGAACAACGCCGCGCCGGCAGGCGGACCGATGAAAGTGTTGATGACGGACTGGGTCGCGAACAACCGGCCGTTGGCGCGCTCGAGTTGCTTACGGGGTAGGAGACGGGGCGGGATGGTCAGGGCCGCGTTGTCGACCAGCGTCTCGGCGCAACCGGCCAGGAACACTGCGGCGTAGAGCAGTGCGACGTGGCGCCATTCGTTTGTCAGGGTCACGGCGAGCAGTGCGAACCCGGCCGCGCGCAGCCAGTTGCCAGCGGTGAGTATCCGACGTCTGTCCGTCCGGTCGGCTATCGCGCCGGCCGGGAGGGTGGCGACCAGCCAGGGCAGGAACTGCACCACCGTCATGCCCGCCACCACGAGCGGATCACGGGTCAGCGTGGCGACGAGCAGCGGCGCCGCGGCCTGCAGCAGCCCGTCGGCGAGGTTTGAGGACGCTTGGGACGCCCACAGGGCAGTGAACGATCTGCGTGGGGCGGCGGGAGGCACGATCAGTCTCCTGGCGGTGTTCTCATGAGTGATTGAACGATTGGGCATGAGCATGCCAGGAGTGGTGCCTCACATGCAATAATGCTTTTGACCATGAGAGGAGATGATGGTGAGGTTCGGCCACGTCGCGGGCGACCGCATGCTCGACCTGGTGAACACTGTTGACTGGCGCCTCGGCGGGTACGAACGCATTGAGCGGCTGAGGACCTTCTCCGATGTCGTCGACTGGTGCATCGAGTCCGACCTGATCACCGGAGACGAGGCCGTGGCTCTGCGCGATCTCGCTGGCGGGGACGACGCCCGGGCCGAACGGGAACGGCAACAAGTCATCAAGGCGCGCGAAAGGGTCTACGCAGCTCTCTTCGAGGACGACCGCGAGGCCGCCGCAGACCTCGCGGACATGTACCGGGCGGCGATCGCCGCAGCCGACCTGGTCCGTGCGGGCGACCGCTGGCAATGGCGGGACCGGGAAACCGACCTCCGCCTGCCCCGCAATCGCATCGTCCGCGGGCTCGTGGCCCTCACCCAGCGCGACGACCTCGACCGCCTCCACCAGTGCGAAGACGTCAAGTGCGGCTGGGTTTATCTCGACACATCACCGCGGCGGAACCGCCGCTGGTGCAACACGAAGGACTGCGGAGACCGCAACCGCGCCCGCGCCTACTACGCCCGACAGAAGGCGAAAAGCCACCAGCCCCGATCCGACCACCGCCTGTGATCGTGGACTCGCGACGCCCCAGACTCAATCAACGTCCCCGGTCAGTACAACCAAGGACGCACTGCGTCATAGCGTCCGCAAGGGTGAGGGGACACTCCACTGGCCTGGTCGCGGCACTCGTTCACTGAATTCGTTGTGAACCGACATTCACAGTGGGAACGGTTCGGCGCAGACGAGCTGCTGTGCCCGGGCGACGCTGGCCCGGTGCGGATAACTCGCTCGCTCGTCGGTGTCGCCGCTGGCCGCCGGGATCGGCGGCACCGCGTCCCGGCGGGCGACCCCGACGCAGAAGACGGCCCGGTCGGCCCGCTCCGGCGGCCGGGCCGCGCTGTCGTACGGCTGTCGGGCGGTCAGTGGCAGCGGGATCCGGAGCGCCTCGCCGAGGCTCGCCCCGGGCGCCAGGACCGCGCCCCGGACGACGAAGTCGACGGCCATCCCGACCCCCTCCGGCGGGGCGAAGACCCGTTTGGCCAGCTCGACGGTGGTGTCGTCCCGGGCGGTCGCGTAGACGGCGTTCGGGTCGACGACCGGACTGTCGTGGGTCTCCTCGGCCGGGACGCCGGAGAAGACGACGAGCTCGCCGCCGCTCCGGTTGACCAGCGTGTAGTCGATCCGGAGCAGGTCGGGCTCGCGCGCGGTGGTGACGGTCAGGCCGACGTCGAGCGTCGGGGCGGTCGGTTCGGTGCCCCGGTCGCAGCCGGCGGCGCCCAGCAGGGCCGCGACGGCGCCGAGCGCGGCGGCGAGCCGCCGCCGTGGTACGGGAAGGTTCACCTCAGTACCTCGGTCGGGCCGGCGCGCCCATCTCGTCCCGGAGCCCGTTCTCGGTGTATTCGAACGGCTGGTTCGGGTCGATGATGTTCGGCGTGTTCGGGTTGTTGTCGTGGTCGATCGGCAACCCGGCCGCGGCCCGCTCACCGTTCGGTACGCCGGGGTTGTCCGGCCCCTGGTACTCGGTACGGTCGAGCCCGCTGTACTCGTAGTCGTAGACGTGCGACATCTCGTGGTAGAGCACCACCACCGGCGGTCCGTCGTAGAGCGTGTCGAACCGGGGGTTGTAGTCGATCGTCGGGTGCTGCGACCAGGTCTTGCCGAACGTGGTGTCGTTGCGGTTGGCGTACCCGTTCTCGTCGGTGGTCTCCCGGATGGTGAAGGTGTCGCCCTGGTAGGCGATGCCGCCGAGCAGCGGCCAGTCGGCGGCCGGCGCCTTGGTGTTCTCGTGCGCCTGGTCGAGGGCCTCCAGCATCATCTGTCCCCGGGGCGAGGCGCGGAGCATGTCCAGGTCGGCCTGGACCCGTTCCTTGAACTCGTCGGAGCCCTCGATGGTGATGTGCTTGCCGATGTCCTTCAGCTCGACGGTGACCACCTTCTCGGTGCCCTCGGTGCGGTCGTCGCGCTGGCCGTAGACGGTGTCGCCGGCGGAGCCGCCGTCGACCCGGTCGGTGCCGTGGCCGGTGTAGACCCGGTCGGCGCCGCCGCCTCCCCGGATCACGTCGGCGTCCCGACCGCCGGAGATCATGTCGTCGCCGGCGCCGCCGTCGATGTTGTCGTTCCCGGTGCCACCCTCCAGGTAGTCACGTCCCTCGCCGCCGGAGATCCGGTCGGTGCCGGAGAGCCCGTAGACGGTGTCGTCGCCGTGCCCGCCGGAGAGGACGTCGTCGCCCCGGTAGCCGTCGAGGTAGTCCCGGGCGGCGCCGCCGCTGACCCGGTCGTCGCCGGCCCCGGACTCGATGCGGTCCTGCCCGTCGTTGCCGAGGATGACGTCCCGGCCGTCGCCGGCGTGGATCCGGTCGTTGCCCTCGCCGCCGATCAGGGCCAGGTCGACCCGGGTGCCGCTGGGTACGGTGATCTCGTCGTTGCCCTCACCGGTCCGCATCACGATGTGCGCGTCGGCCGGGTAGCGCATGGTGGTGCCGTTGATGGTGACGATCTGTTCACCGGTCTTCGGGTCGACGGTGATGCTGACCTTGTCGTCCCCGGTACCGGTGTTGATCACCACGTCGTCGCCGACCCGGATGACCGTGGTGCCGGCGCTCGCCTCCGGCGGCAGCGTCCAGCCGTCGCTGTAGCCCTCGACCACCGTGGTCCAGGACCGACTGACCGAGGTGAGCCCGGCCCGGGCCTTCTCCAGTGCGCCGATGCAACGGGACAGTTCGCCGTTGTAGTGCCGGTGGGCCTCCTGGGCCTCACCGATCGCCGCCCGTACGGCCTTCTCGTCGTCGGCGTCGCGCGGCTGGAAGGTGACGGTGTCACCGCCGACCGTGGTCGGGACCTTGCCGCTGATCTCCGTCAACAGCTGGCTGAGCATCGACTGGCCCCGGGTGAGCCACCCGGCCACGTCGTCCAGCACCCCGGCGACGGCCTTGGCCGCGTCGGCGGTCTCCTCCACGTCGTCGCCGAGCTTGACCCGGTGCGCGTGGTAGGTGTCGGAGGTGTCGCCCTTCCAGGCGTCGCCGCGCAGCTTGGCGGCCTGGTCGTCGACGCTCTCCCGGGCGGCCAGCGCCTTGCCGGCGTATCCCCGCCAGGCGTTCGCCGCCGCGGTGACCGCGCCGGGGTCGGCGCGCAGGTCCCAGAGGTTGCCGACGCTGATCGCGGGGCGGGGTGCCGCGCCGCCCGGTTCCGGTGGTAGGGCCATCTCAGATCACCGCCTGGCCGGGCCGACCGCCGGCGCGCCGGGCCCGCGCCGCGGCCGCCTGGTCCGCCTGCTGGTACGCGAAGGCGACCCGGTAGAGCCGGTCGACGTCCCCCTCGTAGACCGCGACCAGGCGGTTGACCGCGGTGTCACCGTCCTCGGCGGCGGCGACGTGCGACCGGTGCACGCCCTGCCCGGCGGACAGGACGCCGAACGCCGCCTCCGGCACCGAGAGTGCCGGTTGCGCCGCCCGCCACCCGTCGCCGAGCGCGATCGACGCGTCGAGGGTGGTGCCGGCGAGTTTCACCAATTCGGACGGTTCCGCACGCACCTCATCAGCCACGCGCAAGATCCTAACGCCGTCGGACAAGCCGGCCGCACTGTCGACTCAGCGCGGCCGGATGCTCACTCCGCCGCGACGGTCTCCGCGGCCGGATGCTCACTCCGCCGCGACGGTCTCGGCGGCCGGCAGGGTGTCCATGAAGGAGCTGACCGAGAAGACCGCGTTGCCGGCTCCGGGCGGCCCGTAGCCGGGCGGGCTGCTCAGCCCGTTCGCCTCCATCGTCGCCCGGTACGCCTCCAGCAGCCGGATGTGGTACTCCAGCGGGGCGCCCTGCGGGTTGGTCCGGCCGAGCGGCGTGGTCGGCTCCGGGCACCAGGTGGTGAACCGGGGCGTGATCCCCCGGGACATGAAGAACTGCAGTCCCTCGGTGGTCGACTCGATCGCCTCGTCCACCGTCCGGAACCCGAACGGCTCGGCCATCTCGACCCCGGCGACGAAGTTCGGGATCACGTTGCGGGGCCCGAAGATCTCGGCGGAGTCGAGGATCCGGCGGTGCCACTCCTCGCGGCCGACGTACCGCTCCTTGCCGGGGCAGTAGAGCTCGAAGAGGCGCTTGTCCCACACCTCGTAGTTCGGGTGGTAGATCCGGATGCCGTAGTCGTGGAACCGCTGCACGTCCTCCCGGGGCAGGGCCTGGGCGACGACCTTGCCGATCCACCGGCCCGGGAACCGCTCCTCGATCGCCTTGGCGTACCGGCCGTAGAAGTCGGCCTCGCCGAGCCCGTCGACCTTGGAGGTGACACTGCCGCCGGTGAGGGTGTACGCCTTCGACGCGCCGGTGGTGTCGTACCGGTCGATGATCTCCATCGCCTCGAGCACCTCGTCCACCGGCTTCACCCCGGTGTACGGCCGGCCGGCCGCCTTGTGCTGGCGCCAGTTGTGGTTGATGTCGCAGTACTGGCACTCATCCTTGGCGCCGAAGTACTGGCAGACCCGGAAAACGGTCAGGTAGATCAGGTAGCCCCACTGGATGGTCGGGGCGACCTCCATCACCGACTTGCCGTTGGTCAGGGTGTGCCGGTAGTACTCCGGCATCGGCGGCAGCCCGACGTCGGCGATCGGCCGGCCGTCCAGGTGCAGCCGGAGCACCCCGTCGCCGGTGTCGGCGACCCGGTACGGCGAGTCCGGGTTGACCCGGACCGAGACGACGGTGCGTCGCAGCTCGTACGGGCCGCCGGTGAGGACGATCTCCTCTGGGGGCCGCCGCAGCGCCGCCGTACCCAGCTCGGGCAGGGTCCGGTGGTCGAACGAGAAGATGAAGTACGACTTCGGCTTGACCTCGCCGCCCTCGTTGTCGGTGAGTGCCGAGTCGTCGAACGCCACCCCGCCCCGGAGCAGGTCCTCCTTGATGACCGCTTCACGGGGAATGTGCGGGAAGCGCCCCATGAGGTCCTCGACGAGATCAGTGCGGGTCTGCACGCGCTTCCTCCGGTCCGCTGTGACGCTGTCTGGCTCCGACGGTTCCGCCGCCACCATGGCACCACCGTGCGGTGGGCCGGCGGGCACCGGTCACCGGTGTGCCGCCGACCACGCTACCCGGGCAGCCGACCGACCCGTCGAGTGGATCACCCCGCCGGGCCGGGTGTCGGCCGGCCCGGTCACCGGCCGGCGGCCTCACGGCCGGCCTGGTCGCCGACCCGGCGGTCGGCGGCCGACCGCTCAGGACAACAGGGTGTGCTTCTGCACCTTGCCCATCGGGTTGCGGGGCAGCGCGTCGACCAGGTGCACCCGCCGGGGCCGCTTGTGCCGGGAGAGTCCGGTGGCGACGAAGTCGATCAGTGCCTGCGGGGTGACGCCGTCGGCGACGACGTACGCGACGATCTCCTGGCCGAGGTCGGGGTGCGGGGCGCCGACCACCGCCGCCTCCCGGACCCCCGGGTGGCTCAGCAGCATGTTCTCCACCTCGCCGGCGCCGATCCGGTAGCCGCCGCTCTTGATCAGGTCGGTGCTGGCCCGGCCGACGATCCGGTGCTGCCCGTCCGGTCCGATGGTCGCCACGTCGCCGGTGCGGAACCAGCCGTCCGGGGTGTGCGAGGCGGCGGTCGCCTCCGGCCGGCCCAGATAGCCGCTGAACAGGGTCGGGCCGGTCACCTGCAGCTCACCGACGCTCTCCCCGTCGGCGGGCAGCGGGGCCCCGGTGTCGTCTACCAGCCGGGTGGCGATCCCGCGTAGCGGGAGTCCGACGTGTCCAGGCCGACGCTCACCGTCGACCCGGGTGCTGACCGTGATCAGGGTCTCGGTCATGCCGTACCGCTCGACCGGCCGCTGCCCGGTCAGCTCACGCAGCCGGTCGAAGACCGGGACCGGCAGCGGCGCGCTACCGGAGACCAGCAGGCGCGCCGGGCTCAGTGCCCGCGCGGACGCCGGGTCGGCCGCGATCCGCGACCAGACCGTCGGTACGCCGAACAGCAGCGTCCCGCCGGCCGCGGCGTACCGGTCCGGCTGCGGCCGTACGGTGTGCACCAGCCGGCAGCCGACCCGCAGCGCCCCGAGGACCCCGAGCACCAGCCCGTGCACGTGGTAGAGGGGCAGTCCGTGCACCAGTACGTCGTCCGGGGACCAGGCCCACGCCTCGGCGAGCGCGTCCAGGTCGTGTCCGATCGCGTCCCGGCTGAGCAGCACGCCCTTGGGCGCCCCGGTGGTGCCGCTGGTGTAGAGCAGCAGCGCGGGTGCCGTACCGGGAGGTTCGGTGAACCGGCCGGCCGACGGTGGCCGCCCCCGGCCGACCGGCTCGACCGGTACCGGGAGCGGAACCGTCGGCGGGTCGTCGGCGAGCAGCAGCGCCGCGCGGGAGTCGGTCAGGATGTGGTGCAGTTCGACCGGACCGGCGTCGGCCGGTACCGGCACCACCGGCACCCCGGCGAGCAGCCCGCCGACCACCCCGGCCACGGTCGCCAGGGTGGGGGTGGCGTGCACGGCGACCGCCGGCGCGCCGGTGATCCGGGTCGCGACCGCTTCGGCGGCGTCCCGCAGCCGCGCCCAGGAGGCGGTCTCGTCCCCGATCCGGACCGCGTCGGCCCGGTCCGGATGTCTCCCGTCGAGTGCCGGCAGCAGCATCGCGCCTCCAGCGCAGTGTCGGGCGTCCGGGTCTTCCGGCGCCGGGCCGGTCCGATCCCGCCGGGACCGGCGGGGCTTGACCGCCGATCGTACGGTGATGGACGCCCTTCCACGACGTGTCGGCGGCCGGCAGTCCTGATCGACGGTGCCCCGATCGACGACGCCTCGTCCCGAGGAGGTGTCCGATGGTGGTCGGCGAACTGAACCACCGGGAACTCGACCGGCTGCGGGAACGCCGCCCGTACTGGTGGGCGGTGTGGTTGGTGCTCGCCAGCTGGCTGGGCTGGACGCTGCTGATCGTCGCCGTGCCGCTGCTGCTGGTGTTTCCGGGCTCAACGTTGGCACAGGTGGCGCTGGGTGTGCTGGGGGTGGCCGTGGCTGCCACGGTGGGCCGGGCGGCGGCGGTGGAGGCGCTGCTCAGCCGCTGGCTGGACCGGTCCCGCAAGCACCGGACCCGGTCGGACATCCGGGAGCTGAACCGCCGCCAGGTCTACCGGGCGAGTCGCCGCGACGCGTTCGCGGTCGCCGGGGCGTTGGTGGAGCACCTCTTCTGCGACTGGTTGCGATGATCTCGGACGGTGCTCGAGTTCCCGGTCCCGGCCCGGCGCACCGGTCGGGGTCAGGCTTCGCCCTGCTCGGCCAGGATTCCGGTGCCCTGGCCGAGTTCGATCAGGTAGCCGTCCGGGTCGCGCAGGTAGCAGCGGATCTCCAGCCCGTGGTCCTTCGGTTCGGTGAGGAACTCGCCGCCGCTGGCCCGCCACTGTTCGTACACCGCCCGGACGTCGGTGACCCGGATGTTCATCGCGCAGCTCAGTACGTCGGAGCTGGTCGGGGCCTGGGCCCGGACGGTCGGTTTGTCGTCGGTCGGTCCGCCCTCGGTGTTGAGCACCAGGTAGCTGTTGTGGAAGCGCAGCACACAGGGGTCGCGGAGGCGGACACATTCGGCACCGAGCACCCGTTCGTAGTACTCGCGGGACCGGTCGACGTCCCGGACGATCAGCAGGGTGGTGAGTACGAAGCCGCCCTCGGGCCGGAAGTAGTCCGGCGTGCCGTCGGCCATGCTCCGCTCCCTTCGTGCCCGGCCCGCCGGATACCCACCTGTCGGGGGCTAAACGTCCGGGTGCGGAGGACGCCGACCGGTGTCACAGCGGCGGGTTCGGCTCGATCAGCAGATGACCCCGGTCCCGTACCGCGTCGGCGACCACCACCCCGGCCAGTACGGCGGTGGCGAGCAGCGGCACCGCCAGCAGCGGTACGACCACCGCGACCGGGGTGAGCAGCGCGTAGCCGAGCAGACCGAACCAGCGGCTGCGGGCGACCCGGCCGAACACCTCACGTTCGTACCAGATCCGGCCGAGCAGGAAGAGGACCGGACCGCCGAGGATGAGCCCGAGCCAGCTGAAGTCCCGGGGCTGGAACGGGTCGGCGATGACCAGCGCGTATCCGACCACGGTGGTGAGGATCCCGCACAACATCATCAGGTGTGTGTAGCCGGCGGCCCGGCTGAACCGCAGCGGGTCGGTGGCCTGGGCCAGCGCGTCGGCCAACGGCCGTCCCGCCTGGTAGAAGTAGATCCGCCAGAAGAGCACGGTGACCACGAAGGCCGCCACGAACGTGGTGGTCCGTTCGATGGCGAAGCCGACGTTGCTGAGCACGAACCCGATCAGCAGGATCGCCTCGCCGACCGCGATCAGCAGGATCTGCTGGTACCGCTCGGCCAGGTGGGTGCTGCCGACGCCCCAGCTGCGGGCGTCGGAGCGGCCGAGTCCGGGGGTCGGCCAGCGCAGCGCGGCGCCGACGAAGTCCAGGACGACTCCGGCGGTCCAGCACAGGCCCCGGCCCAGTCCGCCGGTCAGCGCCCCGGCGATCCAGAACGCCGAGGAGAGCGCCACCCAGAACAGGATCCGGACGGTCGACGGCTGCCGGTGGTGTCCGCGCAGCGCCAGCGCCAGGAACGCCGACCGGCCGAACTGGAGCGCGACGAAGGTGACCGCGAAGATCTCGCCACGGTCCCCGAAGGCCTGCGGCAGCGACACCGCCATGATCATGGCGCCGAACATGGTGGCCACGGTGAGCAGTTGGATCTCGATCCGTCGGGGGTCGAACCGGCTGGTGGCCCAGGCGTGGAACAGCCACACCTGCCAGAGGGCGAGCAGGACCAGACTGGTCTGACCCAGTTCGGAGAGCATGGTCCGACGGCTGACGGTGAAGTCGTCGGTCAGGCGCTGGGAGAGCCGGGTGAGCGCGAAGACGTACACCAGGTCGAGGAAGAGCTCCAGGAAGGTCGCCCGGCCAACGCTGCGGGAGTCACCGAGGTGGCCCCGCTGCTCAGCCGCCACCACAGACGGTCCGTCTTATCCTGATATGCACCGTCACCCAGCGTTCATATCACGAACCGGGTGCCGCCGGCCGGGCATCCGTTCCGATACCCGGCCGGCAGCACCCGCCGTCCCCACGAAAACGGCGTCAGCCCAAACCGGCCCGCGCCGTGCTCAACGCAGCCCGGCCCGGGCCGCCACCGCGGTGTCCGGGTGGTCGCTGAACACCCCGTCCAAACCGAGCCCGTAGAAGAGTTCGTACTCGGCGATGATGTCGCCCCGGGCGTTCGGGTCGGCACCGGTCCGGAAGTCCACCGGCAGGAACTGGTTCTCCGCCCGGAAGGTCCAGGCGTGCACGACCAGGCCCGCTCGGTGGGCGTCCCGGACCACGGAGGTCGGGGTGAGCAGCCGGCCGGCCGCGTCCCGGGGCACGAGCAGATTCTTGTTCGTACCGATGCCGTCGGCGTAGCCGGCGATCCACCGCAAATTCTCCGGCCTGACCAGGTCGACGTAACTGCGCGGGTCGCCGGCGACGGTGAAGTCGTACGGCCGGCCGGTGGCGTCCAGCAACTGGACCAACCGGACGTCGGTCATCCGGGCCAGCCGACGCAGGTTCGCCGTCTCGAAGGACTGGATGACCACCCCGTCCTTCTTGCCGGTCAGCCTGTTCTGCTCGAGCACCCGGACCAGTGGTTCCTCCAGTGGCAGGCCGATCGACCGGAAGTAGCTCGGGTGCTTGGTCTCCGGGTAGATCCCGATGGTCCGGCCCAACCGCCGGCTCTCGCTCCGGGCCAGGTCGATGACCTCCTGAAGGGTCGGCACCGGCAGCGTGCCGTCGAACGCGGTGTTGGTCACCCGGACCTCGGGTAGCCGTTCCTTCGCCCGCAGGGTCCGCAGCTCCGCCAGGGTGAAGTCCTCGGTGAACCAGCCGGTCACCGCCGTCCCGTCGATGCTCTTCGTGGTGCGCCGGGCGGCGAACTCCGGGTGGTCGGCGACGTCCGTCGTACCGGAGATCTCGTTCTCGTGCCGGGCCACCAGCACTCCGTCCCGGGTGGGGACCAGGTCCGGCTCGATGAAGTCGGCCCCCATCCGGATCGCCAGCCGGTAGGCCTCCAGGGTGTGCTCCGGCCGGTAGCCGCTGGCGCCGCGGTGCGCGATCACCAGCGGCCGGTCACCGGCCACCGGACGGGTCCGCTCGTCGTCGTCCCGGGCCTCGGCCTGACTGACCGGTACGGCCACGGCCGCGGCCAGCAGCACACCGGCCAGTCCGAGTGTGGGCAGGATACGGGGCACGATCGCCTCCTGACGTGGGGGTGGAGCAGGTCTCTGATCGACCTGGAATCCAACCCGGCGCAGACGACCGGCAGTCGGGCGGCGGCTTTCCGTACGGTGAACCTCCGGCGTCCCGGCTCCCGGGAGCCACCGCGTCCCCGGACCGCCCGACCTCCACGGACCGCACCCTACCGGTGGCGGCCGGCCCCTGGTCGTGGCCCCCGGGGCCGTACGGGAGCGGTCGTCACCCCGAAAGCCGACGGCGGCAGCCGGCTCGGCACTCCGGGCACCAGCGGCGGACCTTCCGGAACTCCTCCGGTACAAGACACCACGGTGCCGCCGGCTCGCACCGGCAAACCGTGCTGCTCGGGCCACCCCCACCTCGCTGGTACCGGCCCTGGAAGTTTCCGAAACGTGTCTTGAGTTTTTCGGTTCCCTCTGCGAGTCTTTGCCCGTCGATAGACAGATGATGTGACGTCCGGCGGGCACGAAGGCGACTGCGAGTGGCTGCGAGCCCCTCCGCCGGACGGCGCCTGTCGACGGGGGGACGGCGGCCCTCGCGTCCACCCTGGACAGCCGGGACCGACGTCTCCGTTCGCCCAGAAGGCTCAGCTGGGCACATTCGGCAGAGAGGACAGGTTGATGAGGGCAGGAAAGCTACTGACTCTGTCGGTAGTCCTGGCGACGGGCGTCCTGGGAACGGCCGCCTGTGGTTCCGGGGATTCGGAGGGTGACGGCGGTAGTGGCGGCAAGGTCACGATGAGCTTCTGGCACAACGCCTCGACGGGTCCGGGCAAGGCGTTCTGGGAGAAGACCGTCGCCGACTTCCAGGCTGCCAACCCGAACGTGACGATCGAGATCCAGTCGATCCAGAACGAGGACCTGGACGGCAAGCTGCAGACCGCGCTGAACTCCGGGGACGCCCCGGACGTGTTCCTGCAGCGCGGCGGCGGCAAGATGGCCGCGATGGTCAAGGCCGGCCAGTTGATGGACATCACCGGCGGGATCACCGACGCGACCAAGAAGGTGGTCTCGGAGGGGTCGTTCAAGGCGCAGACGATCGACGACAAGGTCTACGCGATGCCGGTGGCGGTCCTGCCCGGCGGCTTCTTCTACAGCAAGGACCTGTTCGCCAAGGCCGGCATCACCCAGACGCCGACCACGCTCGCCGAGCTCCAGACCGCCGTCGACAAGCTGAAGGCCTCGGGCACCCAGCCGATCGCCATCGGCGCCAAGGACGCCTGGCCGGCCGCCTTCTACTACTACTTCTTCGCGCTGCGCGAGTGCAGCACGGCCACGCTCACCGAGACGGCCAAGACCATGAACTTCGACGACCCCTGCTGGTTGAAGGCCGGGCAGGACGTCCAGCAGTTCGCCGCGACGCAGCCGTTCAACAACGGCTTCCTGACGACCTCGGCCCAGCAGGGCGCGAACAGTTCGGCCGGTCTGCTCGCCAACCACAAGGCGGCGATGGAGCTCATGGGCGCCTGGAACCCGGGCGTCATCGGCTCGTTGACGCCGGACCAGAAGCCGCTGCCCGACCTGGACTGGTTCCCGTTCCCCAGCATCGAGGGCGGCGCGGGTGAGCCCGGGGCGATCCTCGGCGGCGTCGACGGGTACTCCTGCTCCGCGAAGGCCCCGAAGGCGGAGTGCACCGCCTTCCTCAACTTCATGGTGCAGACGCCCGTGCAGCAGGCGTACTACACGGCGTTCCAGGCGCCGCCGGTGAACAGCGAGGCGCAGGCCGCGGTGACCGAGCCGCACCTGAAGTCCGTACTCGCGGCCTACAGCAAGGCCCCGTACGTCTCGCAGTGGCTCGACACGGTCTACGGGCAGAACGTCGGCAACGCCCTCAACACCGCCGTGGTGAACCTGCTGGCCGGTAAGGGCACCCCCGAGGACATCGTCAGCGCGGTCAAGACCGCCGCCCAGCGGTCGGTGAGATAACCACCTCATGTTCGACACAGACCGCGAGAGCGTGCAGCTCGCGCAGGACCGGTCGGCGGAGATGACGACGGTCGGGGGTGGCACGCCTGTCGTGCCGCCCCCGACCCGGCGCCGTCGCCGCAAGGGCATCGGCTGGCCCGCCCGGCTGGAAATCGCGCTGATGACGGGGCCGACACTGCTCGTCTTCCTGTCCTTCGTCATCCTTCCCGTCGCCATGGCCGCCTACTACGGCTTCTTCAGCTGGCAGGGGTACGGCCCACCCACCGAGTTCGTCGGCCTGCGCAACTACGTGCTGATCTTCCAGGACGGCACGTTCGTCGACGCCCTGCAGCACAACGCGGCGATCGTCGTGCTGTCGCTGGTACTGCAGGGGCCGGCCGCGCTCCTGCTCGCCCTGCTGCTGAACCGGAAGATGCGGGGCCAGACCCTCATCCGGGTCCTCGTCTTCGTCCCGTACGTGATCTCCGAGGTGGTCGTCGGTACCGGCTGGAGCCTGCTGCTCCAGGGCAACGGCGCCGTCAACGCGCTGCTCGAGGATCTGGGGATGGGTTGGCTGAGCAGCGACTGGCTCTCCGACCCGGACAAGGCCATCTGGACGCTGATGGGCATCCTCACCTGGAAGTACATCGGCTTCGCCGTGATCCTCTTCCTCGCCGGCCTGCAGGGCATCCCGGAGGAGCTGACCGAGGCGGCGGCGATCGACGGGGCGTCCTACTGGCAGATCCAGCGCCGGATCACCCTGCCCCTGCTCGGGCCGACGATCCGGATCTGGGCCTTCCTGTCGATGATCGGCGCCCTGCAACTGTTCGACCTCGTCTACATCATCTGGGGCCAGTACATCGCCTCGACGGCGGGCACGTCGACGATGGCCACGTACATGGTGGCCAACGGCCGGATGGCCGGCGAGTACGGGTACGGCAACGCGGTGGCCGTGGTGCTGTTCGCCGTCTCGCTCGTCGTGGCGCTGGTCTACCAGCGGTTCGTCCTGCGCCGTGACACCGAGGGCGCGATCACCGGAGGGAGGAACTGATGGCCGCGACCGCCGTAGCCGCGCGCGGGCCGATCCGGGCGCGCCGGAAGACGGGCCGGGGCGACCCGGCCGTGTATCTGGTCGCGGTGCTGCTGATCGGGGCGATGCTGGCCCCGGTCGTCTACATCATCCTCGGCGGCTTCCGGACGAACTCGCAGATCACCAACGACCCGGCGGGCTGGCCGAGTCCGTGGCAGACCGGCAACTACCTCGACGTGCTGACCGGTGAGGTGTTCTGGCGTCAGGTGCTCAACTCCACCATCGTCGCCGTGGTCACCACCGCGGGTGTGATCACGCTCGGCCTCATGACGAGTTACATCCTCGCCCGCTACCGGTTCCGGGGCCGGGGAGCGATGTACTCGCTCTTCGCCGCCGGCCTGATGTTCCCGCTCACCGTGGCGATCACCCCGCTCTACATCCTGGTCAGGACGCTCGGGCTGATGAACACGCTGCCCGGGGTGATCCTGCCGCAGATCGGGTTCGCCATCCCGATGACGATCATCATCCTGGTGCCGTTCGTCCGGGCCATCCCGGACGAGATCCAGGAGGCGGCGTCGATCGACGGCTGCGGCCGGCTCGGCTTCTTCTGGCGGATGGTGCTGCCGCTGTCCCTGCCGGGGGTGGTCACCGTGGCCATCCTGACCTTCATCAACAGTTGGAACAGCTACCTGTTGCCGCTGTTCATCCTCAACCGGGAGGAGACCTTCACGCTGCCCCTCGGCGTGCAGGCCTTCGCGTCGCAGTACTCGGTCGACACGGCCAAGGTGCTGGCGTTCACCTCCCTGTCGATGCTTCCGGCACTGCTGTTCTTCAGCCTGTTCCAGCGTCGGATCGTCGGCGGGCTGACCGGAGCAGTGAAGGGCTGAGTCCGCCCGGCACGACAACCGCGCGGTGGGCGTCCGGAACCGGTCGCCCGCCGCGCGGCATCCGGGTCAGAAGTCGTCGTCGAACCGAACCGTCCCGGTCACCCCGACCTGGTACGCCGACACCCGCCGCTCGAAGAAGTTCGACAGTTCCTGGACGTCCTGCAACTCCATGAAGGCGAACGGGTTGCCCGATCCGTACAGCGGCGCGATGTCCAGCTGGGCCAGCCGGCGGTCCGCGACGTGCTGCAGGTACTCCCGCATGTCCGGCAGGGAGAGCCCGGGCACCCCCTGGCCGAGCAGGTCCTCGGCGAACTGCACCTCGCACTCGACCGCCTCGGCGAGCATCTGCCGTACCTGCTCCGCCAGCTCGGCGTCGAAGAGTTCCGGCTCCTCCTGGCGGACCGTGTCGACCACGTCGAAGGCGAACGCCATGTGCATCGACTCGTCGCGGAACACCCAGTTGGTGCCGGAGGCGAGCCCGTGCAGCAGCCCCCGGGACCGCAGGAAGTAGACGTACGCGAAGGCGCCGTAGAAGAACAGCCCTTCGATGCAGGCGGCGAAGCAGATCAGGTTGAGCAGGAACGCCCGCCGGTCCTCCCGGGTCTCCAGCTTGCGCAGCTCGAAGATCGAGTCGATCCAGCGAAAGCAGAACTCGGCCTTGCGCCGGATCGACGGGATGTTGTCGATCGCCGCGAACGCCGCGAACCGTTCCGTCTCGTCCGGCACGTACGTGTCGAGCAGGTTGAGGTAGAACTGGACGTGCACCGCCTCCTCGAAGAGCTGGCGGGACAGGTAGAGCCGGCCCTCCGGCGAGTTGACGTGCTGGTAGAGGTTGAGCACCAGGTTGTTCGCGACGATCGTGTCCCCGGTGGCGAAGAACGCGACCAGCCGGCTGACCAGGTGCCGTTCGGCCGGGGTGAGCCGCTCCAGGTCGGCGAGGTCGCTGTGCAGGTCGACCTCCTCGACGGTCCAGGTGTTCTTGATCGCGTCGCGGTACCGGTCGAAGAAGTGCGGGTAGCGCATCGGGCGCAGGGTCAGGTCCAGACCCGGGTCGAGCAGCATGGTCTCAGTTCTCGCTTTCGGCGGTCGTGGTCGGGTACGTCGTCGGGTGGCCGCTCACTGGCAGGCCTCGCAGGCCTCCGGGTTCTCCAGTGAGCAGGCCAGGGCCGCGTCGACGGCGTCGCCCGTACCCGCGCCCCCGGTTGGCAGGGTGACCAGCGGTCCCCGGAGGACTCCGGCCCGGACCGGGGAGACGGTCGCCTGCTGGATCCGGGTCGCCGGCCGGGACCGCAGGTAGTAGGTGGTCTTCAGACCGGACTTCCAGGCGTACAGGTACATCGAGCTGAGCCGGCCGATCTCCGGGGAGGCCATGAAGAGGTTCAGCGACTGCGACTGGTCCACGTACGGGGCCCGGGCCGCCGCCAGGTCGATCAGCGAACGCTGCGGCAGCTCCCAGGCAGTCCGGTACAGCTCCCGCAGTTCCGCCGGAAGCGCCTCGATCCCCTGCACCGAGCCGTCCGCCCGCTTGATCGCGGTACGGATCTCCTCGGTCCAGAGCCCGCGCGCCTTCAGCTCCCGGACCAGCGCGGTGTTGATCTGCAGGAACTCGCCGCTGAGGGTTTCCCGCTTGAACAGGTTGGAGACCTGCGGCTCGATGCACTCGTAGCAGCCGGCGATCGAGGCGATGGTCGCGGTCGGGGCGATCGCCACCAGCAGCGAGTTGCGCAGCCCGTGTGCGGCGACCCGGTCCCGCAGCGCCGCCCAACGCTCGGCCTGGACGCCGGTGACCCCCCACAGGTCGGGCTGGAGCTGCCCGGCCGCGGCCCGGGTCTCGGCGTACGCCGGGTGTGCGCCGAACTCCTCGGCGAGCCCGGCCGAGGTCTCCAGCGCGGTCAGGTAGACCTCCTCGGCGATCCGGGTCGACAGTTCCCGGGCCTCGGCCGAGTCGAACGGCATCCGGAGCGCGAAGAAGACGTCCTGCAGCCCCATCATGCCGAGCCCGACCGGTCGCCAGCGGGGGTTGCTCGCCGCCGCCTGCGGGCTCGGGTAGTAGTTGATGTCGATCACCCGGTCGAGGAACGTCACGGCGGTCCGGACCGTCTCCCGCAGCCGCGCCCAGTCGATCCCGTCGCCATCGGTGGCGTTCCCGGCCAGGTGCGCGGCCAGGTTGATCGAGCCGAGGTTGCAGACCGCGGTCTCGGAATCGTTCGAGACCTCGATGATCTCGGTGCAGAGGTTCGACAGGTGCACCACGTTGCCGGGCCGCCCGGTCTGGTTGCAGAGCCGGTTCGAGGTGTCCTTGAAGGTCATCCAGCCGTTGCCGGTCTGGGCCAGGGTCCGCATCATCCGGCCGTACAGTTCCCGGGCCGGGAGCTGGCGGACGTACCGGCCCTGTTCCTCGGCCGCCCGGTAGGCCGCGTCGAACTCGTCACCCCACAGGTCGGGCAGCTCCGGGACCTCGTCCGGGTCGAACAGCGACCACACCCCGTCGGCCTCGACCCGGCGCATGAACTCGTCCGGGATCCAGTTGGCCAGGTTGAGGTTGTGGGTACGCCGGGCGTCCTCGCCGGTGTTGTCCCGCAGCTGGAGGAAGTCCTCGATGTCCGGGTGCCACGGCTCCAGGTAGACACAGGCCGCGCCCTTGCGCCGACCGCCCTGGTTGACCGCGGCCACCGACGCGTCGAGGGTACGCAGGAACGGCACGATCCCGTTCGACTGCCCGTTGGTGCCCCGGATCAACGCACCTCGGGACCGGACCCGCGACCAGGCGATGCCGATCCCGCCGGCGAACTTCGACAGGTGCGCGACCTGCGCGTACCTGTCGTAGATCGAGCCGAGCTCGTCGCGCGGCGAGTCGACCAGGTAGCAGGAGGACATCTGGGTGTGCCGGGTGCCGGAGTTGAACAGCGTCGGCGAGCTGGGCAGGTACGCCAGCGACGACATCAGCCGGTAGAAGCCGATCGCCTCACCGGGGGTACGGGACAGGCCGCAGGCGACCCGGAGCAGCCAGTACTGCGGGGTCTCCACCACGAGCCGGCTGGTCGGGTGGCGCAGCAGGTAGCGGTCGTAGACCGTGCGCAGTCCGAAGTACTCGAAGCGCCGGTCGGCGTCCGGGTCGACGGCGTCGTCGAGCTTGCGGGCGTTGATCCGGACGAACTCGGCGGTCTCGTCACCGACCAGGCCCTGCTCGTGCCCGAGTCGGATCGCCTGGCTGAACGAGGCGATCCCCTGGCCCCGGACCTCCTTGTCGACGTAGCCGGCGAGCAGCCGGGCGGCAAGCCGGGAGTACTGCGGTTCCTCGCCGATCATCTCGGCGGCGGTCTGGATGGAGAGCCGGTCGAGTTCGGCGGTGGTCGCGCCGTCGTACAGGCCGCTGATGGTCCGGGTCGCCACCCGCAGCGGGTCGACGTCGGTCAGGTCGTCCGCCCACCGCTCCACCGCCCGGACGATCTTGTTGACGTCCACCGGCTCGGTGTCGCCGTTACGCTTACGGACCCGCATCTGCGGACGTCGGGACGCGGACGCCTCGCTGTCTCCCGTCTCCGGGCCGGTCGTCGGGACCTCGGTGACCGTCACAATCTTCTCCTCGCGCGCTCGCCTCCGGATGGTCCGGCAGGCGCGCGGGGACACGGCGACACCGCGACGGGTACGCACGATCGCGTACGTCGAGTGGCGTCGGCCGTCCCGCGCGGCCTCGGACCGCCGCGTACCGACGGGTACGCGGCGCGCTGGCAGGTCTTCGGACTCGCGGGCCGGCACGGGGGTCGCCCGTGTTCGCCTACTGGCCGTCGCTTCCCAGGCACATCCGGCGGTTGCCGGACGTCGTCCCAGTGCGTGATGACGGCGGTCGTTCCCACTCACCGCTGCGGGGCAGTCCCGGATTCGCGCCGGGTTCCCTCTTGCCTCGGCCGCCGTGGAGCGGCGGCCGAACCAGCTGCGTGAGACACCATATATAGGGCCACCCCAAAAGTCACACCCAAGATGTCGTGTCGGCGTGTCGCCATGATCACCGTCGAGGGAGAGTTTGGGGCGGGTGCCGGTCACACCCACGGTCGGCGTCCCGTCCACCGGGCATGGCAACAACCACCATCCGAAGGACAGGTCCACGAAACCGCCCCGCCGTACCGGCCGGGCGGGTCACCCTCGACGGAGCGGCGCGCACAATCCGGGGAGGGCGGCGATGACGGTCCTGGTCACCGGCGCGACCGGACGCCTCGGCCGGGTCCTCACCCCGACACTGGCCGGCTACGGCCACCCGACCCGGGCGATGAGCCGTACCCCGAAGGGTGGCGACGGCGTCGACCGGATCCGGGCCGACCTCGCCACCGGCGAGGGCCTGGCCGCCGCGCTGGACGGGGTCGAGACCGTGGTCCACCTCGCGTCGGCGCCGTACCAGCGCGGCTACACCCGGCAGGTCGACGTCGACGGCACCCGCCGGCTGGTCGACACCGCCGGCCCCGCCGGGGTACGCCACCTGGTGTACGTCTCGATCGTCGGCATCGACCGGGTACCGTGGTCGTACTACCGGCTGAAACTCGACGCCGAGGCGATCGTGGCGGCCGGTCCGGTGCCGTGGACGATCCTGCGGGTCACCCAGTTCCACGACCTGATCGACGAGGCGCTGACCAGACTCGCCCGGTTCCCGGTGCTGCCGGTCGACCCGAAGATCGTCGGACAACCGGTCGACGTCCACGACGTCGCGGCCCACCTGGTACGCCGGATCTCCGCCCCGGCAACCCGGACCATCGAGGAGTACGGCGGCCCGGAGGTGCTGGGTCTGGCGGACGTCGCCCGGGCCTGGCTGGCCGCCCGGGGTGTCCGGCGGCCGCTGCTCCGGCTGCCCGTGCCGGGCCGGTTCGGTCGGGAGCTGCGCGCCGGGGCGCTGACCACCGACCGTGGAGACCGGGGCCGCATCACCTGGTCCGACTACCTGGCCGGACGGTCCGCCGGACCTGGGTGACCCGCTGCACCGTGTCGACGCGGGGTCGCTGATCCCAGTCGGACGACTGCGGCGTTTCGGTCAGCCCGGGCAGCACCGGGAACGGATTGCGCCTCGGGCATTCCGGGAACAGAGGAGTTCTGAACTGGACCCTCCTCATCGCGCCGGAACCGTCGAGGAGTACGCCGGTCCCGAGGTACCGGGTATCGCGGACCTGGCCCGAGCGTGGCTGACCGCCCGAGGCGTCCGGCGACCGCTGCTCCGGCTGCCCGTGCCGGGTCGGCTGGGCCGGGCGTTCCGCTCCGGGGCGTTGACCACCGACACCGGAGACCGGGGCCTGATCACCTGGTCCGACTACCGGGTCGGACGGCGTACCAGTCCGGGGTGACCTGCTGTACGGGTTGGTGATCCTGGTCTGGTCGTGGCTATCGTCGCCGGGCGGGTCCGCCATGCTGCTGGATCACGCGGCTTTGAACACCGTCTCGGCGTGCCACTCCAGGAACTCGCGGCTCGGTCGGTCAGCCCGCCGCTCCGGAAGCGCGATCTCGGTGCCCACCTTGGCGTAAAACTGGTCGCCGTTGCCGAACTCGCTGCGAAGTCGCGGGCTGACCAGCAGCCGGTGTTTCGGGTCGACGCTCAGATAGCCCTGGTCGAACATGATGTGCACGTCCGACCGGAGCAGCAGACCATTGTCGAGCCGGTGCTCACCACCCTTGCTGAGCGGCCGAATGTGGGCGGCCTGCAACACCGGCCGGACCCGGTTGCCGGTGATGGCACAGCGGCGGTCGTACGCCCCCAACACCACCGCCTTGAACGACTGCTGACCGAGCCGCTGGGGCGCGAGGCGGGGGTCGCCGTACACCGGGCCGGGCCGATGCCACGGCTCGGCCATGTCGATCTCGACCGGCCGGTCGACGAGCCGCTCGACGAGCAGGTGGAAGTAGTCGACCGCAGGATGTGTGGCCAGGTCGTAGCCCTTGCCCTGCACGATGTTCGAGGCGAAGTCCGGTGGCGGGCCGGCCAACGCGTCGGCCGGAAAGAACCGGGTGTCCCGGACGAAGATGCAACCGATGACCGGGTCCTCATCCAAGGCGATCGGCGCTCTGCGATACCGCCCGACACTCCGGCGCATCTCATCGAGACTCGACACGCCGTTCGCCTCGCCGAACAAATTCCACGCCTCCGAGATCGGCAACTGGACGAACCCGCTGAAGAAGCCGCCGCCGACCACCCGGTTGTGTGGGTAGTGCGTCTTGAAGAAGAACGGCTCCCCCGGGGTCAGGGCCCGGAATGTGCCGCCCGACGGTCGCCAGAAGTTGACCTCGTTCAGGGCAGGCCGCGCGGCGAGGAAGCGGTACCAGTCCGGGTCGGTCACCCCCACGAACGCCTTCACGTCGAGCAGTGTGCACACCTGTCGATCAATCTGACACCGCCCGAACGGGCACTTGCCCCCGACGCCAACGGACTGCAACTCGTCGTCGCGGTGGTGACGGCCCTCGGTCTGGTGGTCGCGGCGTTCGCGGTACCCGATCGGAGGCCCGCAAATCCGCAGCTTGACGTCGTACAGCTTCTGGGCCGTTTCGAACTCGGCCATCAGCTTCTCGGTGAACGGCTGGCGCCAGCTCGCCGCGCAGCAGTGCGTGCAGCAACGTCAGGAAGTGCGACCTCCCGGACCCGAACGGCCCGTGCAGGTACGCAACCCTCGACGTGCAGCCGGCGCCCGGCGACGCTGGCGGCAAGCTTGAGCAAAAATCGCCGGTGCTGCTCCGCTCGGGAAGCTTTGCCAGTCCGAGGCTCACGCCGTCACTATCTTTTGCGGCTCAGGATCTGGCCGAGCACCATGAACGCCGCAGCGACACAGATCCCTCGGCCGGCCCAAATGACGATGGAAATCGGCGTCTGTAGGTCGCCGCCTATCGGCCAGCGCACGGCAAGCAGGAGGAACCCGACCAGCGCCCCGACGAGGGAGAGCGCCAGCAGCGCTTCACCGATCATTCGAAGGGCCAAACCACTACGCGAACGAACCCTGCCGCTCTGCGGCCCGGTCGTCCCCAACGGCGCCCCTCCCCGATGGCTCGGGTACGTCACGAGTCAGTCTGTGGTCGATGGTCGGTCTCTCGTCACGGAACCTCGCACGTCCGAGGTGTCAGCTTCCGTCCTCGTCGGTCAGGCAACCTCGAAATGGATCGCGGAGAGGCCACAGGTGAGTCCGAGTCCCGCGACCACCACGCCGATACGCGGCCAGGGCACGTCGCTGGCCGGCCGGACTCCGACGGAGACAGCGACGGCAAGCGTGGCCGTGGCGACGAGGAGCATCGCGATCCGTAACACGCGCCCGGCGAGGCTCTCCAGATGCCAGAAGGTCATACCAAGGACTGCCGCCGCGAACACGATGACGCATATTGAGATCAACGGGAGCGCAATCTGCCAGCGGTGCCGTGGGTTCATCGGGCCTCGTTCTCGGGCCCCGAACGAGTCTCGTCCACATCAACGACGTCGTCCGGTTCCACTGTCAGGTCGTCACCGGCCGCACGCAGCTGGCCAGCCTGCTGCTCGACGTCGGCGAGTTGGTCAGTAGAAAGCCACTGACGGTCGGCGGCGTATTGGGCGAACGCCTCACCCAGGCCCTGTCCGTGCCAGGACTGGCTGCCAGCCTCTCTGAGGCCGAGCTCCCCGCTCAGGACGGATTTTGCGAGTCCGCCAAGGGGGTGGTCCTCATCTCTCATCTGGGCCAGCTTGGCCAGGAGAGCACGAGCCAACGGCTGCTGCGAGATGTCGTCGGGCAAGACCACTCCTAGTCCAGAGCAGGATGGTGATAGGGCTTGACTTGGGGAAGGGAGCCCAGGCCCAGTCGGGCATCGACCGCGCTGATCAACGCTCCGAGGCTCTTGAAGGTCACCTCGGCGTTGCCGTAGACCGTCGAGATCTCCTTGTAGAGATCATATGCCTGCCACGCGTAATAGGCCGCCGCTCCATAGCCCGCGACCGCGCCGATGCCAGTCTTGATCGTGGCCGTACCGACGGCACCCGCGACGCAGACCATAATGAGTGCGTCGAGCAACTTGCCCAGCAGATTCGTCAACGCGGCGAAAAGGTTCTTCGCGGCTTCCGACACCTGTGCGTAGAGATCCGCATACCTGTCCAACACGCCGTGGGCCGTCATCGCCGCACCACCAAGAACAAGCTGGAACTCCTGCTCGGCCTCTGCCGCGTTGCCCCGCCACACCTCCGACACGTCGGCCGCACCTGTGGTCAGGTTCCGGCTGACGTCCAACATCGCGTCGCCGACCGCGCGCCAGGCCGCGCCGCAGTACGTGTACGACTCCCAGTCTCCGGCCACGAGCTTGCCCCACCCCTCGAAGGGATCGACGCCGAACAGCCAGGTGCTGACCTGCCGCGCCCATGCGGACGGGCTGACCAGATCGGACAAGAGATTGATCTGGAACTCCTCTATGCCGGAGGCATAGTTCGGGGCCCCGAGCTGCTGGCCAGGCTCGGCAACGTCGGAGAAGAGCGAACGCGGCGCGCTGGGCCAGAGATCAGGCCGCCGCTCGGCGAGCGCTCCGCCGAGGCCGCCCGGGTCCTTGGCGCCCGGATAGGTCTGGTCAAGGCGGGCAGTCGCCGCCGCGTCAGACGTCGCGTACATCCGCTGGGCCAGGTTGACCTGGGTGGCGGCGCCCTGGGTGAGGTTGACGAACTCCTGAAGGCCGTTCGTCACCTGCTGGTACGCCTGCCGGTGCGGCCCGACCATGTTCATGAGCAAGCCGACCTCAACCAGGTTCAGGTCGCAGTTCCGCCTGGTGTAGTCCAAGGCGTCACGCGCGTCTCCGGAGGCCCGCCAAAGCAGGTTGTACAGACCATTCAGGCCGGTCGGATCGACATAGAACCCGGTCATTGCCCCCCCCCAAGGCCACCCGGCGACCGACGCTAGCAGATGCTGACCAATTCCGATGCTCGGTCTTCGACCGATCCCGATGTCTACCGGGACGTGCCGGAGCACCGTCGGCATCGCTGCCCGAGTCGATCCCTTGCCGGGCGAACCACTAGATGATTGAGTCCTAAATCTGGCCTGGTGGGGGACTTAGCGTATCGACACAGGGAAGGGTGTCGTTGTCTGCTCGTGACTGCCGACATCGACACCCTTCTGACTGCACTGTACGTGTTCGTAGACGATCACCTGGTACCGCATCGCCGCCGTCCCGGCCGTCCCC